>DATCMG010000190.1:0-3837 GCA_036563555.1 Roseomonas sp.
ACCGAGATGGTCACCGGCCTCGACCTCGTGGAATGGCAGCTTCGCGTCGCCTCGGGCGAAGCCCTGCCGCTGCCGGAGAAGGGCCTCCGCCTGCACGGCCATGCCATCGAGGCCCGCATCTATGCCGAGGACCCCGCACGGGACTTCCTCCCCTCCATCGGCACCCTGCTGCATCTCCGCCAGCCCGCCGGGGGCGAGGGCGTGCGGGTCGATACCGGCGTACGGCAGGGCGATTCCATCACCCCCTATTACGACCCGATGATCGCGAAGCTGATCTGCTGGGGCGAGGACCGCCCGGCGGCGCTGCGCCGCCTGCGGGCCGCGCTGGCGGATTACGAGGTGATGGGCGTCCAGACCAATCTCGGCCTGCTGCGCGCGGTGGCCGCCACCCCCGCCTTCGCCGCCGGTCAGGTCGATACCGGCTTCATCGCCCGCCACCCCGAGGTGACGGCGGAACCCGGCCTGCCACCCGGCGACCGCGCGGTGGTGCTCGCCGCCGCCGCCATGGCCGTTCTGCGGGAAACGGCCCCGCCCGCCGATCCATGGTCCCCCTGGGCCGTGCAGGATGCCTGGCGCCTGAACGGGGATGGCTACCAGGACCTCCGCTTCCAGCAGGGCGGGGAAGTGCTGGCATTGCGGGCCCATGCCCTGCCGGACGGCGCATGGCGCCTGGACCTGCCGGACGGAACCAGCCCCACCGTGACCGGCGAGGCGGATGGCGCCGGGATGCGCCTCCGCCTGGACGGCGTCGAGCGACAGGTGGCGGTGCTGCGCCAGGAGAACACCATCGGCATCGCCCTGGCCGGCCGCAGCCACCTGCTCTCCTTCGTGGACCCCATGGCACCGCCGCGGGGCGAGGCCGCGGGCAGCGAACGGGTGACCGCACCGATCCCGGCACGGGTGGTGCGGATCCTGGTCGCGGAGGGCGAGGCCGTGGCAAAGGGCGCCCCCCTGCTGGTGCTGGAAGCGATGAAGACGGAACTGACCCTACGCGCCCCCTCCGACACGCGGGTCGAAGCCCTGAGGGTGGCCGTTGGCGATATGGTGGAGGAAGGGACGCAGCTCATCACCTTCGCCACGGAGGAAGCCCGCTGACTCACAGCCCCGCCGGGATCACTCCCGGCCGGGCATGTCAGGAAGCGGCGCCCCTCGGTCCCACCCGCGCGCCCTTGGCCGGCGTCACCCCGAAGGCCGCCCGGAACGCCGCCCCAAAGGCCGGCGCCGACGCATACCCCACCGCCGCCCCCGCCCGCGCCGGCGGCACCCCCTGGGCCAGCAGCGCCGCCGCCTCTGCCAGCCGCAGCGCCTGACGCCAGGCCCCGAAGGACAGCCCCGTCTCCGCCCGGAACAGCCTGGAAAGGCTGCGCGGCGAAGCCCCGATCCGCGCCGCCCATTCCTCCAGCGACAAGGGGCAGGCCGGATCGGCCCGCAGCATCGCCGCCAGCTTGACTAGGCGAGGCTCGCGCGGTTCCGGCACGCCGAAGGGAAGGCTGGAAGCGCGGCGGATCTCGTCCAGCATCAGCGCGGCCAGATGCCCGCCCCGGCCGTGCTCGTCCCATTCCAGCGGCTCCTCGCAGGCCGCCAGGATCAGTTCCCGCAGAAGCGGAGAGGTCGCGAGCACCGCCACCCCCGCCGGCCCTGCCCTCGCCGCGTCCTCGCGCAGGAAAAGGGCGCGCATCGCGACGCTGCCGACGATCGAAACCGAATGCGGCTCCCCCGCCGGCACCCAAAGGGCGCGCCCGGCCGGAACCACGAAGCTCGCGGCATCCGTCGCGATCCGCATCACCCCCCGAAGCGCATAGAGAAGCTGCGCGCGGGCATGGCTGTGCCGCCCGGTCGACTCCCCATCCGCGTAATCCCGCATGAAGGCCGCCAGAGGGCGATCCACCGCATCCTGCGGCAGCGGAAGGCGATGGGCGGGGTTCTGGCTGGTTCTCGACAGCATCTGGCCGGACGTCTCCTTCCGGCCAGGATAACGTCAGGCCAAGGAGAAATGCCAATGCCCAGCGATCCGGCCACGCGGCAGGTCTGGTTCATCAACGCGGCCCATCTGGTCTGCCATTACATGCTGCTGATCCTCGCCACCGCCGTGCTCGGCATGGTGGCGACGAACGCATCCGTCTTCGGCGCGGAATACGGGCCGGTGCTCGCGCTCGGCACCGGCATGTTCGTGCTCTACGGCGTCGGCTCGCTGCCCATGGGCTGGCTCGCGGACCGGATCGGTCGCCACACGCTGATGACGATCTTCTTCCTGGGCGTCGGCGGGTGCCTCGTGCTCGCCGGCCTCGTCTCCGGTCCCTGGAGCCTGGCGGCGGCGCTCGCGCTCGCGGGGCTGTTCAACGCCATCTATCACCCCATCGGCACCGCCATGCTGGTGGAGGCGGCGGGTGACCGCGTGGGCCGCGCGATGGGCAACAACGGCGTGTTCGGCAATCTCGGCGTCGCCTCCGCCCCGGTGCTGACGGCACTGCTGGTGGCGCAGGCCGGATGGCGCTGGGCCTTCATCGTGCCCGGCATCGCCATCCTGGCGCTGGGCATCTTCTGGCTGCGCGAGCCCCCCTATGACGCCCGCCACCACGCGAAGGGCGCGAAGCCCTTCCCCGAAATCCCGCGCGCCGTGGTGCGGCAGGCCGTGATCTCGTTGCTGCTGATGGCCGTCTCGGCGGGCTTCGTCTTCAACGCCTTCACCCTGCTGATCCCGAAGCTGATGCAGGAACGCATGGCGGACAGCCCCGGCCTGCTGCCGCTGGTCGGCGCCCTGGCCTTCACCGCCACCCTGTTCGGCGGCCTCACCCAGTTCACTGTCGGCCGGATGATTGACCGCACGACGCTGAAGCGCGTCTTCCTGCCCCTGGCCCTGGCCCTGGTGCCCGCCCTTCTCGCTCTCTCATTCCTGCAGGGCTGGGCAGTGCTGCCCGTCGCGGCCATCGCGGCGGCCGCCATCTTCGGCCAGGTTACGGTGAATGAGACGATGACGGCCCGCTACGTCGCGCCGGCCTTGCGCGCGAAGCTCTATTCCATCCGCTTCTTCGTGGGCTTCCTCGGCGCCGCCGCGGCGTCCCCCGCCATCGGCTACCTGCACGACGCCTTCGGCAATCTGGGCGTGGCCATGGTGGTGCTTGCCATCTTCGGCGCGGTCACACTGGGCTGTGCCCTGCTCTTCCCGGACCGGAAGGAGGAGCTGCGGCCCGAGCTATGGAACAGCGCGCCGCGCGGAGCCTCGGCGGTCGCGGCCGAATAAAAAAAGGGCCGGGGAGAAGGAATTCTCCCCGGACCCCTCATCTTTTTCTTCAAGTTTGGGGCGCACCAGTTTCACTCGCGCGCCGGGGTCCGGGGGATACCTCCCCCCGGCCTTCCTATCTCACGCCGCCTCGCTCTCCGCGCGGCGGGCGTGCTTCTTGCGCTCATGCGGATCGAGGTAACGCTTGCGGAGCCGCACCGCGGTCGGCGTCACCTCCACCAGCTCGTCCTCCTCGATATAGGCAATCGCCTGCTCCAGGCTCATCCGGCGCGGCGGAACCAGCAGAAGCGCCTCATCCTTGCCGGCGGCACGGATGTTGGTCAGCTTCTTCTCCTTGATCGGGTTCACATCCAGGTCGTTGTCCCGGGAATGCTCGCCGAGGATCAGGCCGACATAGACCTTCACGCCCGGATCCACGAACAGCGTGCCGCGCTCCTGCAGGGCGAAGAGCGCATACTGCACCGCCTCGCCATCCGAGTTGGAGATCAGGCTGCCATTGCGGCGGCCCTCGATCGGCCCGGCCCAGGGCTGATAGCCCAGGAACAGGCGGTTCATCATGCCGGTGCCGCGCGTGTCCGTCATGAACTCGCCGTGGT
>DATCMG010000194.1:0-3207 GCA_036563555.1 Roseomonas sp.
AGCAGGTAGATGCGAATGTCGCGCAACAGGTACTCGCGATCGGCGATCTCCAGCGTGTCGTTTTCCGTGTGCCAGGCAATGTTGCCGCCGCAACCCGACACCTCGTAGTAGCCCTTCTCCTGCCGCAATGCGTCAGGCATCGTGCTCGACAGCATGTAGAAGCTGGTGATTCCGATGTTGGAGAAGCTGTAGTCGCCCGCCTGCTTCGGCCGCTTGGTGCCGAAAACCGCGTCCGGCACCACCGCCTTGATCGTCTGCTCCACCAGGCTGCGGGTCTCGGACATGGTGGTGGTGTCGTGGAAGCTGGACGCCCAGCGACATCCGGGGCTGTCGCAATTGACCTGCGCCACGCATCGCTCGTCCAGCTCGATGCCGAAGGCGTCCGCATACCAGGTGCTCCCGGCATAGCGGCCAGTGGAATGGCCGGGCCACCAGCAGATACGCACGCCGCGGCGCAACTCCGACCGGTTAGCCCAGAGCACGCGGGCAATCTCCAGCAGCGTGGCGTTCCCGGTAGCGTTGTCACCGGTACCGACATCCCACGAATCGTAATGCCCGTGCAGCAGCACGAAATCGCCCGTGCCGTCCGTGCCGGGGATGTCCACCACGGGCAGGAGCTGCTGGAAGAAGCCCTCGAGCAGCTCGCTCTTGATCGTCACGCTGCCGCCGGCGTTGGCGATCTCGCGTAGTGCCTCGCCCGAGGCCTTGTTGACGGTCGCCATCGGAATCTTCGGCTTCCGCGGCAGGTCGTCGAGGTCCGGCGTGCCCCAGATTGTCGTGCAGGTGCCCCAATGCACGTCGACACCCGGATTGGCGGCAATCACGCCGACGCCGCCCCATTCCTCTACCAGCGAGGCCAGCGCCGGATTTCCAAATCCCTCCGTAAGCAGGATCTTGCCTGCAACCGTCGCGCGCGCCTCCGCCTCGTCCTTCACCGCGCCGCCGAAGAGCTCGCCGATATCGCGGGAGTATGAGCGCAGTGCCTTCGGATTGGCTGGCAAGTAGACCAGCTGCGCAGTGAGCCCCTTCGGCACAGGCAACGAGGAGGTGGGCGGCTTCGCGCTGTGCACCAGGCCACCCGCCTCGACGGAGGCCGAGAGTGGCACCGCCAGGTAGATCTCCGGCGCATGCATTGCGACGGGGATGCCGAGCCGCTCTAGCCGCTCGGCGATCATTCTTGCGCCCTGATTCACCTCTTCCGGCATGGTCCGAGGTGTACGGGAGAAAGTCTCTACCAACTCCCAGGGAACTTCCAGTGAGACCTGATCCAGCAGCCGGCGCTCAAACGCGTCCATGGTCCCCGCTCCCTCGACTCTTTACTGCGGGGCAGAGGCTGGCACCGTCGGCTCAGAAGGGAAAGGGAGAGCGCGCGGTTGCTGGCTCCTAGGCCGGATGTCCCCATATCCCACGCTAGGTGTGATCCAGCGGGTCCAAGTGGCACCTAACGCGAACCTAGATAATCAGAGCCGCCCTCCATTCACCGGCAGGACGTGGCCTGTAATGGCTCCCGCTAAGTCCGAAGCCAGGAAAATTGTCGCGTTGACGATGTCCTCCACCCCCGCAAGGTGCCGCAGAGCCAAGCCGGACAGCACCGCTTCTCGGTCCGCGGCGTCCCTTGCGTTCCAAAGTGCCATCTTCTCGGGGGTGCTGGGGATCAGCCCCGGTGCGACGCTGTTCACGGTGATCCCGTCCGGCCCCAGCTCCGCCGCGAGCTGCCGGGTGAGGCCAACCAGCGCATGCTTGGCGCTGGTATAGGCCTGGATCCCGGTCCGGGAGGGCCGCAACCCCGCGGTGGAGCTGATGGTGACAATTCGGCCGCGCTGGAGCCGGCGCATGCCCGGCGCCGCGGCGCGGCACAGGGCGAAGCAGGCGTTTAGGTTCACGGCCAGGATCGCGTCCCAGTCCTCGTCCGTCGCCTCCCCGATCGGACGCCAGGGGCGGCCGAGCGTGCCTCCGGCATTGTGGACTAGCACCCCGAGTGGGCCGCCAGTGTCGCGCTCCACTCCGGCGATCCAGCCCGCGGCGTCGGCGCGGTCCGACAGGTCCACCAGGGCAGTCGTGATGCGGGTTCCGGAAGCCGTTCCAGCGAGCCCCTCCGCATCCCGGTCGCAGGTGAAGACACGGGCGCCAAGGGTGGCGAAGCGCTGTGCGATCGCGCGCCCGAAGCCCGCCGCACCACCGCTGACCGCCACCACCCGCCCGTCGAAACGGATATTCATCAGGAGGCCAGGGCCGCGGCCGCCTCGTCCAGAGCGAGCTGGGCCTGGCGCAGCGCGTACTGCACGCGGTTGCGGGCACGGAGAGCGTCCACCATCAGGAAGCGGGCTGCGTCACTTTCAGGTTCCGCAGCCGCAAGGTCGCGCAGGGGCTGCAAGGTGGACCAGTCGGGCACGGGCAGGGCATGCGGCGGATCGAAGCGCTCGCCACCAGCATAGTCGGCCGGCACCAGGGCGCGGGAGGCGCGCATCAAGGCGAGACTCGCCCGCGCCGCCCTTGCCCCGTCGATCCCGGCCCCCTGCCCGCCAACGGCGGCGGCCGTGTCCCGGACCCCGGTCGCCAACGCGACCAGCGGCGCTATCGGCAGCCGGTCACCGAGCGGTCCTTGCAGCGCCTCAAGCTGCTTCAGGAGTGCCTCAGCTGTGGCGGCATGGTCGAGTGGCAGGACGGGCTCCGACAGTAGCCGCCCGACGATCTGCACAAGGATCTTTGTGTCGCGGATCAGGTTCGCCTCATCGACCTTGTCGATCGTATCGTGCGGCGTATGCCACCACCAGCCGAGTGCGTTGCGCGCCGCGGCGTGCTTGCTCTCCTGCTCGCTGACGGAGCCGAGCATGGAGGGGATGCCAATGCCGATGAAGCTGTCGTCGCTGCTGCGGTTTTTCCGCTTGCCCGTGTAGGTCTGGTTCGTATGCGTCTGCACGGCGTCGCGGGCGAGGTGCAGCAACTCGGTCATCGAAGCGGAATGGCCAAGCACGGTAGCGCCGACACCGCCGAGGCTGTCCACGTTCACATGCGCCGCGCAACGCCGGTCCAGTTCGTCCCAGAAGGTATCCGCGTACCAGGCGGAGCCGGAATAGCGGCCATGAGAGTGGCCGGACCAGAAGCACACGCGCAGGCCGCGCTTCCACTGATCACGCTTCTGGGCCGCAAGGCGCGCCACCTCCATCATCCCCGCATTTGCGGAGCCATTGTCCATAACGCCATAAT
>DATCMG010000209.1:0-5228 GCA_036563555.1 Roseomonas sp.
GAGGCCTAAAGACCTCGCCCGTTGACCGGCTTTCAGGATCTTCCCACGGTGTGACGGGAACATCCGGATAAGGCAGACGTTTAGCGGGTGGGGGGGGTGGCGCAACCATTCCTGGCGCGGGGCTTGGCGCGGGCGCTCCGCTTATTCCGCCGTTTCCGGCCACAGCCACCAGAGAAGAAGCGCGAGCGCGGCAAGCCAGAGCGCCATGACCCCGGCGGCCCCGGCGCGGCTGACCGGGCGGTGCTCCGCGGCCAGCGCCGCGGCGCGGTGCTCCGCCATCACCTCGGCCGGAACGAGCCGGATCGCCAGGCGAATGGCGAGTGGCAGGAGGATCAACTCATCCAGATAGCCGAGGACCGGGATGAAGTCCGGGATCAGGTCGATGGGGCTTAGCGCATAGGCGGCGATCACGAGGGCGAAGGCCTTGGCATACCAGGGGGTCCTGGGGTCGCGGGCCGCGAGGTAGAGGGCGTGGACATCGCGCCGGATGGTCCGGGCCCAGTCCTTGATTGCTCGCAGCATGTTTCCTCCTGCTCCTCTCTTCGATGACTGCCGCCCCCGGTCCACCGGCGTTGACCGGGCTTCGGCCGGTTTCCAGACTGCCGCCCGAAACGTCCAGGAACACGGAATCATGCGACTGCAGGGCAAGGTCGCGCTCGTCACGGGCGCGGCGTCGGGCTTCGGGGAGGGGATTGCGCGGGAATACGCCGCGCAGGGCGCGAAGGTCGCGGTGGCGGACCTGAACCTGGACGGCGCGAAGCGCGTCGCCGGCGAGATCGGCGGGGTGGCGCTGGGAGGCGATGTCTCCAGGGCTGCGGATGTCGCGGCGATGGTGGAGGGGACGGTCTCGGCCTTCGGCGGGCTGGACGTTGTGGTGAACAATGCGGGCTGGACCTACCGGAACCAACCCTCCCTGGATGTGGAGGAGGATGACTTCGACAAGGTCTTCGCGATCAACGTGAAATCGGTATTCCTGATGGCGAAGTCGGCCTTCCCGGCGTTGGTGGCGCGTGACGGGGGGAGCTTCATCACCATCTCCTCCACCGCGGGGCTGCGGCCGCGGCCCGGGTTGACCTGGTACAACGGGACCAAGGGGGCGGTGAACGTCTTCACCCAGAGCCTGGCGCAGGAATGGGCGGGGCAGAACATCCGGGTGAATGCGGTCTGCCCGGTCATGGGGGTGACGGGTCTGACCTCGGCCTTCATGGGGGTGGAGGACACGCCGGCGAACCGGCAGCGCTTCCTGGCGACCATTCCGATCGGGCGGCTTTCCACACCCGCCGACATCGCCAATGCCTGCGTGTGGCTGGCGGAGGATTCCTCCTCCTTCATCACGGGCGTGCTGCTGCCCGTGGATGGCGGGCGGACCGCCTAGCGGCCGCGGGCGGATTACTCGCGACCACGGGCGGATCGCTTCGCAACCGCGGGCAGATCGCGTGACAGGCTGGGCGGGGCGGGGCTAGGGAAGGCTGCCCCTCGCTGCCCCGCGGGCGGGTGGGCGATTCGCCGTCCCGCGCGGGGTGGGTGACGCGATGAACATCCTCTCGATCCAGTCCTGGGTCGCCTATGGCCATGTTGGCAATGCCAGCGCCGTCTTCCCGCTCCAGCGGCTGGGGGCGGAGGTCTGGGCGCTGAACACGGTGCAGTTCTCGAACCATACGGGCTATGGCGCCTGGCGCGGGCAGGTCTTCGGGGCGGAGCTGATTGGGGATCTGGTTCAGGGGATCGAGGAGCGCGGCGTGCTGCCGCGCTGCAACGCGGTGCTGTCCGGCTATATGGGGGATGCCACCATCGGGCAGGCGATCCTGGATGCCGTCGCCAAGGTGCGCGCGGCCAACCCGGCGGCGATGTGGTGTTGCGACCCGGTGATCGGCGATGTCGGGCGGGGCGTTTTCGTGCGGCCCGGCATTCCCGAGTTCATGCGGGACCGGGCGGTGCCGCAGGCCACGATCGTGACGCCGAACCATTTCGAGTTGGAATGGCTGACCGGGCGGCATGTCGTGTCGCTGGCTGATGCCAAGGCGGCGGTGGCGGAGCTTCAGGCCAAGGGGCCGCGCACGGTGCTGGTGACCAGCCTGCAGGTGGATGACACGCCGGAGGATTCGGTGGACCTGATGGCGGCCGAGGACGGGCGGTTCTGGCGGGTTCGCACGCCGAAGCTGCCGATTTCGGTGAACGGGGCGGGCGATGCGATGGCGGCGCTGTTCCTGTTCCACCGGCTGCGCTGGGACGATTCGCGGCTGGCTCTCTCGGCGGCCACATCCTCGGTCCACGGATTGCTGCGCCGGACGGCAGAGGAGAAGTCGCGGGAGATCCTGACGGTGGCGGCGCAGGAGGAGTTCGTAACGCCGTCACGGGTGTTCATGGCGCAGCCCTGCTAGCGCGGGGCTTTCTGGGCCTTCCCTCGGCACGGGCATTGCAGGGTCGGCGTGGGCGCGCTCAACATCCCGGTCCCGCGACCCGCCCCTCGGAGGCCAACATGCTCCCCATCCTTCCCCGCCGCCTCGTGCTGGGCGGCGCCCTGGCCATGCCGTTCATCCGCGGGGCAAGCGCCCAGCAGACCTTCGAGTTCGTCGCGGGTTCGCTCGGCGGCGGCTGGTACACGATGGGCGCGGGCATCGCGGCACTGGTGAAGGACGAGGCGGACCTGCAGATCCGCGTGGTGCCGGGTGGTGGCCTCGCGAACCCGACGCGCATCAACAACGGCCAGTCCCAGATGGGCTGGGGGATCGACGCCTTCACCGCCGCGGCGGTGCGCGGGGAGGACCCGTATCGCGCGAAGCACGACAAGATCCGCACCCTGGGCACCGGCTATTCGCCGACGGAGCACAACCTCGTCCGCGCGGCCGACAAGGGCACGGACGACATGCGCGCGATCCTGACGCAGCGCGGGGTCCGCATCGGCTGCCCGCAGCGCTCCTCGACCGATGAGATGACGCTGCAGCGGATCCTGAAGTTCCTCGGCACCTCGCCCGACAAGATCCGGGCCGAGGGCGGGACCTATCTCAACGGGTCTTATAACGATGTGGCGGCGGCCTTCGGCGACGGGCAGGTGGACTATGTCTATTTCGCCCTGGCGAAGCCGGCCGCGATCCTGACGGAGATGGGCCAGGGCCGGCGCACGGCGAAGCTGGTGTCCTTCCCCGAGGATGTGCGGAAGCACCTGATCGACGCCTATGCCTACAACCAGGGCATCATCCCGGCGGGCACCTATCCGGCGCTGCAATCGGCCGATGTGCCGGTCACCACGATGGACAGCGTGATCGTGGTGCATGAGGCGGTGCCGGAGGATGTGGCCTACAAGATGACCAAGGTGCTGATCGGGGCGAAGGGCGCGCGGCTGACGCAGATCCATGCCTCCATGGCGGCCTACGATCCGAAGGAGGCCTGGAAATATGCCGGCGCGCCGCTGCATTCCGGTGCGGCGAAGGCGTATCGCGAAGCCGGCGTGATGCCGGGCTGAGTGCGGCATCTTGCGTGAACTGAAGGGGCCGCTGGGCCCGGTCCTGTCGGGGTGGCTGGCGCTTGCGGCGGCGGTCCACCTGTACTTCGGCGGCGTGGGCTTTCCCGAGCCGATCGCCATGCGGGCCTTCCACCTGCTGGCGCTCGTGCCGCCGATTTTCCTGCTCTGGCCGGCGCGGGCATCGAGCCCGGCGGCCCGCCCGAGCCTGTGGGACTGGGGCTGGTTCCTGGCCGCCGTGGCGCCGCATCTCTGGGTGTGGCTCAATGCCGGGGCGGTGTCGGACCGCATGGAGTATGTGGACGACTTCACGCCGATGATGTCCGCGATGGCGGTGCTGGCCATCGTCACCTTGCTGGAGGCGACGCGGCGGGCGGTGGAGCCGGGGCTCGCCTGGATGGTGATCGGCAGCATCGCCTACATGGCGTTCGGCCACTGGATGCCGGGGGTGCTGAACACGCGGCCCTTCTCGGTCCCGGAAATCCTGGAGGCATCCTGGTTGGTGCCAACCGCGGGCGGTGTCTACGGGCCGCTGACGGGGATCGTGGCGACGACCATCGCGGTCTTCATCATCTTCGGCGCCTTCATGGCGGGCAGCGGCACGGGGCGGCTGTTCAGCAATCTTGGTGCCGCGGCGGCCGGGCGCTTCACGGGCGGCCCAGCGAAGGTGGCCGTGATCACCTCCGGCCTGTTCGGGACGATGAGCGGATCATCCGTGTCGAACGTCATCACGACGGGCGCCATGACGATCCCGCTGATGAAGAAGATCGGCTACAAGCCCGCCGTCGCAGGCGGGATCGAGAGCGCGTCCAGCGTGGGCGGCGCCATCATGCCGCCGGTGATGGGGGCGGCGGCCTTCGTCATGGCCGAGATCACCAACATTCCCTATGGCAATATCGTAGCCGCGGCCGCTCTCGGCGCGGTGCTCTATTACTTCGCCATCCTCGCCGCCGTGCATTTCGAGGCGAAGCGGATGGGCATGTCCCGGATGCCGGAATCCGAGATTCCATCCTGGCGCACGGTGCTGGCGGATGCGCATCTCGTGATCCCCATGGCCGTGCTTGTCTATCTGATGGTGGAGCGCTGGTCCGGGAACTACGCGGCCTTCTGCGCGACGCTCGCGATGGTGGTGATCGCCACCTTGCGGCGGCGGACGCGGATGAGCCCGCGGGCGATCTTCGATAGCCTGCTGAATGCCGGGCTGACCATGGCGCCCCTGGCTGTGGCCATCGCGGGGGCGGGGGTCGTCGTCTCCGCGCTGACGGCGACCGGCATGGTCGTGGCCTTCGGCGGCATCATCAAGGACCTGGCCGGCGGATCGCTGCCCCTGCTGATGGTGCTGCTCGCGCTGACGGTGCTGGTGCTGGGGATGGGGCTGCCGACCACGCCCTCCTACATCATCGCGGCCGCGATCGGGGTGCCCCAGCTCATCGCCATGGGCGTGGATGTGCTGCCGGCGCATCTGTTCCTGTTCTACTTCGCGGTGCTGGCGGATGTGTCGCCCCCCGTGGCGGCGGCGGCCTTCGCGGCGGCCTCCATCGCCGGGGCGAAACCGACCGTCACCAGCCTCCATGCGACGCGCTTCGGCATCGCAGGATTCACGGTGGGCTTTGCCTTCATCTACGACCCCGGGATCATGCTGCGGGGAAGCCTGCTGGAAATCCTGCTCGCGGTCGCCATCCAGGTGGCGGCGCTGCTGGCGATCACGGCCTCCTATGCCGGATACCTTGTCTCTCCGATCGGGGCGGTGCCGAGAATGCTTCTCGGG
>DATCMG010000218.1:0-5241 GCA_036563555.1 Roseomonas sp.
GGCCACGCTGGAACGCTTCGTGGCCGAAGAGGTGCGAGGGCAATCCGGCGTGGAGCGGACGGAGATCGTGGTGGCGCTCGCCTCGGCGAAGGAGACGATGATCCTGCCGGTGGCCGAGGCGGACGAGGAATAGGAGAGGCAGGGGCCAACCCGGCTCCTGCCTCGGATCTTCGGCTTGAGAGTGTGGAGGCGGCGCCCCGATGGCCGGGGCGCCAGCCTGGTCAGGCGGCGGGGCTGGCGCCCATGGCGATGGTCCGCTCATCGGCCCGCGCGTCGTAGTTCACGTCACGCTTCAGCGCCCAGACATTCACCAGCTGGTGGAGCGGGATGAAGGCCAAGTCGTCCATGGCCATCTTCACGGCCTGCTGCAGGAGCTTCTCGCGCTCCTTGTCATCCAGCGTGGAGACGGCGCGGGCAGTCAGCGCATCCAGCTCCGGATTGCTGTAGCGGCCGTTGTTGCTGGCGCCCATGCGCTTCGCCGCATCATAGGTGCCCACGATGTTGACGAGGGTGTAGGAGGCCTCGCCCGTCACGCTGCCCCAGCCAAGCAGGCGGATGGCGAACTCCTGCTTGCTATTGCGGACCGAGAAGCTGGTCCAGGGCAGCGCCTCGACCTGGGTCTGGATACCGATGCGCTGCCACATCTGGGCCACGGCCTGGATGGTGCGGGCGTCATTCGGGTAGCGGTCATTCGGGCCGTGCAGGGTGAGCTTGAAGCCGTTGGGATACCCGGCCTCCGCCAGCAGGGCCTTGGCGCGATCGGCGTTGAAGGCCGGCGGCTTCACATCCGGGTTGTAGCTGTAGGAGCCCGGCGGCAGCCACTGGCCGGTCGGCTGGGCGGTGCCTTCCATGATCTGGCGGCAGATCGCCTCGCGGTTGATCGCTATGGACAGCGCCTGGCGGACCCGGATGTCCTTGAACGGGTTCTTGGGCAGCGGCTGGCCGTTATTGTCCGTGACGAAGGGCACGTTCCCGTCACGCGAATAGTCGGGGAACAGGTAGATCACGCGGACGCCCTGCACCTCGGCCAGCTTCACGCGGTTGTCGCGGCGCAGGCGGGCGATGTCGCTGGTCGGCACTTGGTCGATCATGTCCACGTCGCCGGCCAGCAGGGCGGCGGTGCGGCCGCTGTCATTGCCGATGAAGCGGTAGGAAACCTGGGCCCAGGGCTGCTTCGGGCCGAACCAGTCTTCGTTGCGGGCCAGCTCCGTCCGATCGCCATGGGAGTAGGAAACCAGCTTGTAGGGGCCGGTGCCGATCGCGGCCTTGCCGGAGTTGTAGTCCTCGGGGTTGGCGCCCTCGCCCGCATGGCGGGAGATCACGGCCACCGAGGCCAGCTCGGTCGGCAGCAGCGGGTGCGGCGCGGCGGTGTGGAAGCGGATCGTCAGCGGATCGACCACCTCCACGCGCTGGATGGCGCGAACGAAGCCGCCGAAGCCGCCGGGGGAACCGGGCACGTTGGGCGCGCGCCCGATGGTGAAGGCCACGTCGTCGGCGGTGAAGGCCTTGCCGTCATGCCACTTCACGCCGGGGCGGAGCTTGAATTCCCACACGGTCTCGGAAACGGGCGCCCAGCTCAGGGCGAGGCCGGGCGTCAGGCGCGTCGCGGCATCGCGCTCCACCAGCCGGTCGAAGAGATGCATCGACAGGCTGTTGTTCGGGGAGGCATTGTAGAAATGCGGGTCGAGCGAGGTGACGGCGCCTCCGATGCCGATGACGAGCGGACGGCTGGCAGGCGCGGCAGTGGTCTGGGCATTGGCAACGGCCGGGGCCAGACCGCCGGTGATGGCCGCCATGGCGGCCGGGGCCGTCACGAAGAGACGGCGGGTAATGGGCGCGGTCACGTTAAACTCTCCCTTTTTTAATCTCACTGTCTCGCAAACTAGCCGGACAAGGGATGGACTGCTAGAAGGCCCTTGGGAAGGCGCCATCGGGAAACCCGGGGAGACTATATGAAGAAAATTGTATCGGTGGCCGCCGTGGCCGCCCTTTCGGCATTCGGTGCGCCAGGCATCGCGGGGGCGCAGACCCTGAACCTGGCGGTCGGCGCGCCGGTGACCTCGCTCGATCCGCATTACCACGCGCTTTCGCCGAACTATGCGGTGGCGGACATGCTGTTCGACAGCCTGACCGCCTTCGACGCCCAGGCACGGGTCCAGGCGCGGCTGGCGGAGAGCTGGAAGCCGGTCGAGGAGAATGTCTGGGAGTTCAAGCTCCGCCCGAATGTTAAATTCCACAACGGCAACGCCTTCACCGCCGAGGACGTGGCCTTCACCATCGCCCGCGTGCCGACGGTGCCGAACAGCCCGTCCTCCTATGGGATCTACACCCGCGCCATCCAGCGCGTGGAGGTGGTGGACCCGCTGACGGTGCGCTTCCACACCAATGGCCCCTACCCGCTCCTGCCGGTCGATCTCGCGCAGATCGAGATGCTGGACAGCGAGACGCATGCGAATCCGCTGACCGAGGAGTTCAACTCGGGCAAGCTGGCCGTGGGCACCGGCCCGTTCCGCGTGATCAGCCACCGCAATGGCGACCGGATCGAGTATGCGCGCAACGACAGCTATTTCGGCGATCGCCCGCATTGGCAGCGGGTGACCTACCGCATGATCACCAATGACGCGGCGCGCACGGCGGCGCTGCTGTCGGGCGATGTGGACTTCATCGACCAGGTCCCCACCAGCGACATCGCCAAGCTCCGCGGCGACCAGCGCGTGCAGTTGAGCGAAGCGAACGGGCTGCGCCTGATCTTCCTGGCGCTGGACCATTCGCGCGACACGGGCTCGCCCTTCACGCTGGACAATGACGGCAAGCCGCTGCCGCGGAACCCGCTGCGCGATGTCCGGGTGCGCCGGGCGCTGTCCATGTCGATCGACCGGCAGGCCATCACAGACCGGGTGATGGAGGGGGCTTCCCTTCCCTCCACGCAGCTTCTGCCGCCGACGGCCTATGGCGCCCTGCCTGACCGGCAGGTCGGCCGGGCCGATCCCGATGCGGCCAAGCGTCTGCTGGCCGAGGCCGGATATCCCCAGGGCTTCCGCATCACGCTGCACGGGCCGAACGACCGCTACATGAACGACGCCCGGATCATCCAGGCGATCGGGCAGATGTGGACCCGCATCGGCATCCGCACCGCCGTCGAGGGGCAGCCCTGGGCGACCTTCGTGGCGCGGGCGGGGCGGCAGGAGCTTTCGGCGATGCTGGTGGGCTGGGGCACCTCCTCCGGCGAGCCGACCAGCCCGCTGCGCTCGCTGCTGGCAACCTACAACGCGCAGCGCGGCTTCGGCGGCTCCAACCGCGGTCGCTACAGCAACCCCGCCATGGATGCGAAGATGGAGGAGGCGCTGCGCACGCTGGATGACGGCAAGCGCGAGGCGCTGCTGCGCGAGGCGACCACCCTGGCGATGGATGATGTCGGAATCATTCCGATCCATATCCAGAAGAACATCTGGGCCATGCGGCGCGGGCTGCAGCATGAAGCAAGGGCGGACGAGCTGACGCGCGCGCAGGACATCCGTCCGGCCCAGTAAGGGCCGGGCCAAAAAACACCAAGGGAGAGAGCTGATGAGAAAGCTGGTATTGGCTGCCACGGTGGCCATGGCTGCCCTGTCCGGATTGAATCCGTCCGGCGCGCAGACGCTGACCATGGCGGTCGGCGCCCCGGTCACTTCGCTGGATCCGCATTACCACCAGCTCTCTCCCAACAATGCCGTCGCGGACATGATCTTCGACAAGCTCGTGAACACCGATGCTCGGTCGCGCCAGGTGCCCGGGCTTGCAACGGAGTGGCGGGCCGTTGGCCCGACCACCTGGGAGTTCAAGCTGCGGCCAGGCGTGAAGTTCCACAACGGCAACGCCTTCACGGCGGAAGACGTGGCCTTCACCCTGTCGCGCCTGCCGAAGGTGCCGAACGCCCCGTCCTCCTTCGCGGTCTATGCGCGCCCGATCCAGCGGGTGGAGATCGTGGATCCGCTGACGATCCGCTTCCATACGGCGCAGCCCTATCCGCTGCTGCCGCTGGACATGACCAATGTGCGGATCCTGGACAAGGAGACGCATGAGCAGGCGACGACGGAGGACTTCAACTCCGTCCGCGCCGCGATCGGCACTGGCCCCTGGCGCGCGGTCCTGCACCGCAATGGCGAGCGCATCGAGTTCGAACGGAACGACTCCTACTGGGGCGGAGCCCCGGCGTTCCAGCGCGTGATCTACCGCATGATCACCAATGACGCGTC
This sequence comes from Roseomonas sp., assembly GCA_036563555.1. Lineage (GTDB taxonomy): Bacteria > Pseudomonadota > Alphaproteobacteria > Acetobacterales > Acetobacteraceae > Roseomonas. The sequence goes on from DATCMG010000218.1 coordinate 4,236, forward strand.
CCGCACGGCCGCCTTGCTGGCCGGGGATGTGGATTTCATCGACCAGGTGCCCACCACGGATCTGACCAACCTGCGCCGGGAGCAGCGGGTGGCGCTGAGCGAGGTGGTGGGGCTGCGGCTGATCTTCCTTGGCCTGGATCATCTGCGCGGGCCGAACGAGAACTCCCCTTTCATCACCGATAATGACGGGAAGCCGCTGGGACGGAACCCGCTGCGGGACGTGCGGGTTCGGCGGGCCCTGTCGATGGCGATCGACCGGCAGGCCGTCGTGGACCGGGTGATGGAGGGCGCGGCGACACCGGCCGGGCAGTTCCTGCCGCCCGGCGTCCCCGGCCATGTGCCGGATGTGCAGACCCCCCGCTACGACCCGGAGGGCGCGAAGCGCCTGCTGGCCGAGGCGGGCTTCCCCAACGGCTTCCGCATGCAGCTGAACGGTCCGAATGACCGCTACATCAATGACGGCCGGATTATCCAGGCGGTCGGGCAGATGTGGACCCGCATCGGCGTCCGCACGGCGGTGGAGGGGCAGACCTGGGCGGTTTTCGTCGGCCGTGCGGCGCGGACCGAGTTCTCGGCCCATCTGATCGGCTGGGGCTCGAACCCCGATGGCTCCCATCCGCTGCGCAACATCCTGGCGACGGTGAATGCCGAGAAGGGCTGGGGTGCCTCCAATCGCGGGCGCTACTCCAACCCGGAGGTGGACCGGCTGCTTGAGGCCTCCATGACGGAGCTGGACGAGGAGAAGCGCCAGGAGATGGTGCTTCAGGCCGAGCGGCTTGCGGCGGAGGACGTCGCGGTCATACCTATCCACATCCAGACCAACATCTGGGCGATGCGGCGCGGCCTGGTGCATGATGCGCGTGCCGACGAATTGACCCGGGCGCAGGATGTGCGCCCGGCCCAGCCATAACCGGGCGGCCGCTTCCGTGCCCGAGGGATACTGAAAGATGAGCGTCTATCTTCTGCGCCGCCTGATGCAGGCGGCGCTGGTCATGCTGGCGATGTC
>DATCMG010000222.1:0-7688 GCA_036563555.1 Roseomonas sp.
TTTATCGCGGCGCAGACAGCTGCCCGCGCGGCGCCGGATGGCTACACGCTATGCAGCGCCATCATGGGAATGATGAGCGTGCTGCCGGCCATTCCCGGTATTCCCGTGCCGCTGGACCTCGACAAGGAGCTGACGCCGGTCTCCGCGCTGGCCGGCACGCCGATGGCGCTGGTGGTGCGGCCCGACGCGCCTTTCAGCGATGTGGACGGGCTGATCGCCTATGCGAAGGAGAAGAACGGGGCCGCGTCCTACGCCTCCTCCGGCAATGGCTCGATCAACCATCTCGGCGGCGCGCTGTTCTGCGGGGCTACAGGCGTCCGCATGACGCATATTCCCTATCGCGGTGGCGCGCCGGCAACGCTCGATGTCTCGGCGGGGCGCGTGGATATGATGGTGGCGAATGTCGCCGAGGTCGCGCCGCAGATCCGCGCCGGGCAGCTCAAGGAGCTGGGCGTGACGGCGAAGGAGCCAACGCCGCTAATGCCGGAGCTGAATCCGCTGGCCGGACGTATCCCGGCCATGGAAATCAACAACTGGTTCGGCCTGGCCGGGCCGGCCGGACTACCCGCCGATGTGCGTGTGGGGTTGGGCGAGCTCTTCGCCGCCGTGGTGCAGGATCCACAGACGGCGAAGACGCTGACTGAGCGAGGGCTGCTTCCGCTCGGTGAATCCGGCGCTGCCTTCGAGGAACGTATCCAGCGTGACCGCGCACGCTGGAGGCAGGTCGCCCAGGCCAACAGCATCCGCGGCGACTGATCCGCTTGTTCCGCTTTTCCCAAGGACCATCATGACCGCGTCACTTTCGCTCGGTATCGATATCGGCGGCACCTTCACCGATCTCGTTATTCTCGATCCTTCCGACGGGAAGGCAGCCATCTGGAAGGAGAGCACGACGCCCGACGATCCCTCCCGTGGTGCGATCACGGGGCTGGAGCAGCTTCTGGGGCGCAGCGGCATCCAGGCGGGTTCGATTGGGCGCGTGGTGCATGCAACGACGCTGTTCACCAACGCATTGATCGAGCGGAAGGGCGCCGCGACGGGACTGCTGACGACCGCGGGCTTCGCCGATGTGCTGGAGATCGCGCGGGAGCGGAAATATGAACTCTACGACCTGTTCCTTGAGATGCCGCGACCTCTCGTCCCGCGTCCATGGCGGCGCGAGGCGAAGGAACGCTTGGCGCCGGATGGCAGCGTGGAGGTGCCGCTGAACGTGGAGGCGGCGCTGACAGAGGTGGAGTGGCTGGTGGGGCAGGGAATGACGAGCCTCGCCATCTGCTTCCTGCATGCCTATGCCAATCCCGTGCATGAGCGCATGGCGGCGGAGGCAATCGCGCGGCGTTTCCCGCGGCTTTCAATTTCCCTCTCCAGCGACATTGCCCCGGAGATTCGCGAATATCCGCGCATGGTGACAACGGTGGCCAACGCCTATGTGCGACCGATCGCGGAGACCTATCTCGATACGCTGGAAGCCGCACTGAAGCGCGCAGGCATTCCAGGAGGGCTGTTCCTCATGCTCTCCAATGGTGGACTGACGCATGTGGCAGAGGCGAAGCGCGCCCCAGTGCAGTTGCTAGAGAGCGGTCCGGCTGCGGGCGCGCTGGCTGGGGCCTGGTTCGGGCGCCATGCCGGCCTGGATCGCGTGCTGGCCTTCGACATGGGTGGCACAACCGCCAAGCTGGCGCTGGTGGATAACGGCGAGCCGCTGGTGGCCTGGGGCTTCGAGGCGGCGCGAACGAAGCGCTTTCTACGCGGTTCGGGCCTGCCGGTCCAGATCGCGACGGTAGAGCTGATCGAGATTGGCGCTGGCGGCGGATCCATTGCGCGGCCGAGCGAGCTGGGCACTCTGCATGTGGGGCCCGAGAGCGCCGGCGCGCAACCTGGCCCGGTCTGCTACGGGCGCGGCGGCATGGAGCCGACAGTCACGGATAGCGACCTGACGCTGGGTTATCTCAACCCCGACTTCTTCCTGGGCGGCACGATGCGGATCGATCCCGGTCCGGCGCGGGCGGCGCTGGAGGAACTGTCGAGCCGCCTGGGCCTGGAAGCCGGGCGCGGGGCGCGGGGCATCCATGATGTGGTAAATGAAAATATGGCCGGTGCGGCGCGCGTCGCCATTGCGGAGCGCGGTCGCGTGCCGCGCGACTATGCACTGCTGGCGACCGGCGGAGCGGCGCCCGTGCATGCATGGAATGTAGGGCAGAAGCTGGGCGTATCACGCGTCGTCTGCCCGCCGGGTGCGGGGGCGGGCAGCACCATCGGCATGCTGATGGCGCCGGCACGCATCGACCGTGTGGCTTCCTGTAATGTGCCGCTGGCCACCGCCGATTGGGCTGGGATCACCGCCACTTTCGAGGCGCTGGAGCGCGACGCGCTGGCGATCGTGGAGGGTACGGGCGCCGACCTGTCGCGGGGCAGTGTCCGGCGGTTGGCGGATATGCGCTATGTCGGCCAGGGCTCGGAGATCACCATTGCCCTTCCGGATGTACTGGACGAGGCGGGCGTGCTGACGGCTTTCGAGGCGGCATATCGCCAGCTTTTCGGCCGCACGCCGCCAGGGGCCGCGGCGCAGTTTGTGGCGCTGCGGCTTTCCGCCAGCGCGCCCATGCCGGGTGCGGGCGAGACACTGCGGATCAGTTCTGGCAAGCCCGGTGCCGAGGCGCTGAAGGGCCGCCGCCGCGTGCATTTTCCCGATGCGGGGGAGGAGGTAGAGACGCCGGTCTATGACCGCTACGCGCTCTCTCCCGGCATAACGCTCGAGGGTCCGGCGGTCTTCGAGGAGAATGAAAGCACTTTCGTCGTCGGGCCGGGCGCGCGCATCGGCGTGCTGCCCGACGGCTCCATCCTGGCGGAGCGCGTGGCGTGATGGACGGTTCGGTTATGAGGCGCTTCGATGCGGTGGAGATCGAGCTGCTCTGGCGCCGGCTGATCTCCCTGGTGGATGAGGCGGCGGCAGCGTTGGTGCGCACCAGCTTCTCCACCCTGGTGCGGGAGAGCTACGACTTCTCCTGCGTAGTGACGGATGCCACGGGACAGTCACTGGTGCAGGCGACAGAAAGCATCCCGAGCTTCATCGGCACGCTGCCCGAGACGGTGAAGCATTTCATCCGGCATTTTCCTGAGGAGATGCTGCAGCCCGGTGATGTCCTGATCACCAACGACCTCTGGCTTGGAACGGGCCATCTGCCGGATATCACTGTTGCGAAGCCGATCTTCCGCAATGGCAAGCTGGTGGCCTTCAGCGCCTCCACTGCGCATGCACCCGATATCGGCGGCAAGATCCGCAGCCCCGAGCCCCGCGAGGTGTTCGAGGAAGGGCTGCAGATTCCACCGATGAAGCTGATGCGTGCGGGGCAGGCGGATGAGACGCTGGTTTCGATCATCCGCAAGAATGTCCGCACACCCGACCAGACCATGGGTGACCTTTGGGCGCAGGTGGTGGCGCTGGACCTGATGGAGGAGCGGCTGCTGGTCCTGATGGAGCAGGCCTCGCTCGACCATTTGCGCGACCTGGCAGCGGAGATCCATGGCCGCTGTGAAACGGCGATGCGTGCCGCCATCGCGGCCCTTCCGGATGGAACTTACCGCAGCGAACTGCAAACGGACGGGCTGATGGACAAGCCCATCACCCTGCGCATGGCGCTGACCATTACCGGGGACTCCGTCTCGGTGGACTATACCGGCAGCGATCCGCAGGTGGACCGGGCGATTAACTGTGCACTCTGCTACACCTATGCGATGACGATGTATGGGGTGAAGGTCTGCACCAGCCCCAACCTACCGAACAACGAGGGTGCATGGCGGCCGATTTCCGTCACCGCGCCGCCTGGTTGCATCGTGAACCCGGTGTTTCCGGCCTCGGGCGGGTCGCGGATGCTGATCGGGCATTATTTGCCGATGCTCGTCTTCGGCTGCCTCGGGCAGGTGGTGCCAGACCGCGTTATGGCGGCCTGCGGGTCGCCGATGTGGGGGATGAACCAATCCGGTGTGAACGCAGCGGGAAAGCCTTACGCCAACATGTTTTTCTTCAACGGTGGCATGGGCGCAAATGTTCGGGGCGACGGCCTCTCCTGCCTCTCCTGGCCCTCCAACGTATCGTCCACGCCCATCGAAATCACCGAGCACATCGCGCCACTGCGCGTGCACCACAAGCGCCTGCGCCCTGGGAGCGGCGGCGCGGGGCGGCATCGCGGCGGGTTGGGGCAGGAGGTGCTGATCGAGAGCCGCTCCGAGACACCCATCGCCGTCTCCTTCCTGGCAGAGCGCACCATCTTTCCCGCTTTCGGGATCGAAGGAGGCGAAGCAGGCGCGCCAGGTATGCTGCGCATCAACGGCGAAGCGGTGGACCCCAAGCGGCAATACGTCCTGTCCAAAGGGGACACGGTATTGATGGGTACACCAGGTGGCGGCGGGCACGGCCCTGCGAAGGCGCGGTCCTTGCTCTGTTGAAACCCTGACGAGCCGTTGCGGGTTGGGGTGCTCTTCAGCGTGGGCTGGGAGGCATTGAATGAGGAGGATGTCGAAGTCGGCGGTGCAGGTGGCGCGGGAGGCTCTTGCGGCTCGGTGCCGCGGCGCTTCAGCGCCGCGGCGGGAAATGGCTCACCTCATGGCAAGCCGCCCGGTGGTCAGGATCGGGCGAGGTCGAAGCGGTCGGCGTTCATCACCTTGGTCCAGGCCGCAACGAAGTCTTCGACGAACTTCCTGCCCGCGTCGGCGGCCGCATAGACCTCGGAGAGCGCCCTGAGCTGTGAGTTGGAGCCGAATACGAGGTCGGTGCGCGTCGCCGTCCACTTCTGCTCGTCGGTCTTGCGGCAAGTGCCGACGAAGACTTCGTCCGCGTGCCCGTCCACCATCTTCCATGCCGTGCCCATGTCCAGCAGGTTAACGAAGAAGTCGTTGGTGAGCTGGCCCGGACGCTCTGTGAGTACGCCCTCCTTTCTCCCGCCATGGTTGGCGCCCAGCACGCGCAGGCCGCCAACGAGGACGGCCATCTCCGGCGCGCTCAGCGCGAGTAGCTGGGCGCGGTCGAGCAGCAACTCCTCGGTGGGGACATTAAACTGGACCTGGAGATAGTTGCGGAAGCCGTCTGCCCTCGGCTCCAGCGGCATGAAGTTCTCGATGTCGGTCTGCTCGGCCGAGGCATCGGTGCGGCCCGGGGTGAAGGGCACCTCGACATCATGCCCGGCATCCTTCGCCGCCTTCTCAACCGCGGCCGAGCCGCCGAGCACGATGAGGTCGGCGATCGAGACCTTCTTGCCGCCCCCCTCCTTTCCGCCCTGGGCCGCGCCGTCGAACCCGGCCTTGATGCCTTCCAGCACCCGCAGCACCTTGGCGAGCCGCTCGGGCTCGTTCACATCCCAGTCCTTCTGGGGCGCGAGCCGGATCCGTCCGCCATTGGCGCCGCCCCTGTGGTCCGAACCGCGATAGGTTGAGGCCGAGGCCCAGGCGGTCGCCACCAGCTCGGCCACGGTGAGGCCGGAATCGAGGATCTTCTTCTTCAGGCTCGCGAAATCGGCGCCGTCGATGGGCACGTAATCCGCCGCCGGGATCGGATCCTGCCAGATCAGGTCCTCGGCCGGCACCTCCGGGCCCAGGTAGCGCGCCTTGGGCCCCATGTCGCGGTGGCACAGCTTGAACCAGGCGCGGGCAAAGGCGTCGGCGAACTGGTCCGGATGATCGCGGAACCGCTCCGAGATCTTCCGGTATGCCGGATCCACCTTCATCGCCATGTCGGCGGTCGTCATCATCGTCGGAAGGCGGCGATCCGGGCTGTGCGCACCGGGCGCCATGTCCTCGGGCGCCTGGTTGATGGGCTGCCACTGCTTGGCGCCGGCGGGGCTAGTGACGAGCTCGTACTCGTAGTCGAGCAGCATGTGGAAATAGCCGCCATCCCACTGGGTAGGGTTAGGCGTCCACGCGCCTTCGAGGCCGCTGGTAATGGTATGGTCGCCGAGGCCGCTCTCATGGCCACTCTGCCATCCCAGGCCCTGCTGCGCGATGTCGGAGCCCTCGGGCTCTGCACCGACCTTCGAGGCATCGCCCGCACCGTGGCACTTGCCGAAAGTATGGCCACCCGCGGTCAGCGCGACGGTCTCCTCGTCGTTCATGCCCATGCGAGCGAAGGTCTCGCGGATGTCACGACCCGAGCGGACCGGATCGGGCTCGCCGCCCGGGCCCTGGGGATTGACGTAGATCAGGCCCATCTGGATTGCCGCGAGCGGGCTCTCGAGCACCTTCTCCTCGGTGATACGGGTATCGCCCAGCCACTCCTCCTCGGTGCCCCAGTAGATGTCCTTCTCAGGTTCAAAGACGTCCTCACGCCCGCCGCCGAAGCCGAAGACCGGCCCACCCATCGACTCGATGGCGACATTGCCGGCCAGGATCATCAGGTCGGCCCAGGAAAGCTTGCGGCCGTACTTCTGCTTGATCGGCCAGAGCAGGCGGCGCGCCTTGTCGAGGTTGGCATTGTCGGGCCAGCTGTTGAGCGGCGCGAAGCGCTGCGAGCCCGAGGACGAGCCGCCGCGGCCGTCGCCAGTGCGGTAGGTGCCGGCGCTGTGCCAGGCCATGCGGATGAGGAACGGGCCGTAGTGGCCGTAATCGGCCGGCCACCAGGGCTGGCTGTCGGTCATCAGCGCGTGAAGGTCCTTCTTCACCGCCGCGTAGTCGAGCGACTGGAACTCCTTCGCATAGTCGAAGTCATCGCCCATCGGGTTCCCGGTGAGACCGTTCTGATGGAGCATGTCGAGCGAGAGATGGTTCGGCCACCAGTCGCGGTTGGTTCGTCCCAGCAGGGATCGCAACGCGGCCGGCTTCTTTGCCGGGCAGCTCAGCGGACCGCTGGCATTCGTGTCCATGGTCATAGCCTCCCTAGATGTTTTGAGGGCAGGCTATGCGCGGCTCACGATCGGTGGAAACGATTTTTTTCGATCGAAGATATTGAACAGATCGATACCCTCCTCGCAGGTGTCCGGCGCGTTGGTCGAGTTTCTCGACCGACCGATGAGCCAGGATCCACACGATCAGCTGCTGTTGCAGATCCGCGGGGCGGTAGCCGTCAAGGATAACGAGACCGAGCGCAGCGCCATCGCCTTCTTGCGCGAAGCCGCCAAGGCGTTCCCGTTCCGGCTCACGCACGTGCTGACCAACAATGGCAGCTGCTTCACCTTCACCTTCACCTTCACCTTCACCTTCGCCCGCGTCTGCGCCGAGCTCGGCGCGGAGTACCGCCACACCCGGCCCTACTCTCCGCAAACAAACGGCATGGTGGAGCGGTTCAACGGCCGGGTGGGCAGCGAGGTGCTCGGCATCACCATCTGGTTCCATGCCGACCTCGAGCAGCTGCTCCGGGGCTTCAACGCGGCCTACAATGCCCGGCGCCAGCGTGTCCTTGACGGCAGGACGCCCGATCAGGTCGTGAAGGACCGCCTCCGAGCGCGACGAAAGCTCGCCCGCCCCAAACCCGAGATGCCCGAAGGCCGAGCCGGGCCAGAGGACATCGTCCGCGCACGCCGCATCGCTGAAGATGCCAAGGAGGTCTCACAACCTGACACCTAGAGCATGATTCGAGCATTCGGATTCGAATGTTCTTGCCCGACGCGGCGGCGATCTGATTCACCCTGATGGCTGGTGAGGAGGCCAGCATGGATGGGCCGGACCTTATCGGAGGATCTTCGCAGCCGCGTCGTTCGGGC
>DATCMG010000246.1:0-2508 GCA_036563555.1 Roseomonas sp.
CCTCCACCTTCGCCGCCAGCTTCGTGTAAACACGGCGATTGGTGTCCTGATCGTCAACGATCAAGATCAAAGGCGTCGTCAAGCGCACCAGTTCTTCTAATGTTGGGTTCAGCAATGCTGAACTGAATCCGTGGCTGCAAGCCCGCCGCAAGAAAATTCAGAATAATCAGAGCAGTTCGCCCTATGGCAGGACTTTATTGGGCGCGTTTTCCGGCTTTTCCGTAGAGCACCGGATTTCCTGAGCCGGGTGCGTCACGTCGCCGCCAGCCCCCATCGGCAGCGTGCCTCGTGCAGGTGCCGGTGGCAGCGCTGCCAGACGCGCTCCCGCTCACCCCGCGAGACCGCTACCTGGACCCGCGACACCGGGTCATCCGCCGGGGCATGGCTGGCCCGAATCACATCCGCTCCTTCAGGCATTGCATGAGCGCGTGTGCCTGCCGAGCGATCCGGTTCAGGCAGGCTACTGTCAGCACCGCCTCGGCGCCCGCCCAATTTATCAAGAAAACATGAATTTTCGGTCCGGGTTGACACACCCGATCCTGGATGAACGCACCAGCAGCACAGCTGGATCCACGTAACGCACCGCAGAACTTCAACTGCAACGTGCAGGAACTGCGGGATGAATCCTAAAGTACCCGCACCACCAGGCATTCATAGCTCGTGGCCCGCCGGCATGGCCGGCCGGGAAATGCATTTCAACCGAGGATCAACTGATGACCTATATCACGCCACAAAGCATCACCACCTCCCCCGCCATTTTGCCCGGCGAGATTGGCCGGCGCGCGGAAGCCAGCTTTTCGCCGGCGCCCGCTCATCTCGAGGTGGCGGCGGAGCGGTATGAAAACCTGAAGGTTTCGCTCGACCCGCGGAGCGGCACCTACTGGACCCATATGTGCCCGAGGGGCCGGCCGAGCTTCAGCATGGGGCTGCTGTGTGACATCCTCGCCGTGCAAGCCTCGGTCCAGAGGCTCTTCACAGACCGCCCGAATGAGCCGGAACTGCCTGCCCAGTACTATGTCATGGCTTCCGAGGTGCCGGGCGTGTTCAACCTCGGCGGCGATCTGGGCCATTTTGCCGAACGGATCCGCTCCGGGGACCGCCAGTCGCTGCTGCGCTATGGTGAAACCTGCGTCGAGGCGGTGCACGGCAATGCGGTCGCCTTCGGCCTCCCGCTGGTCACCATCGCGCTGGTTCAGGGCGATGCGCTGGGCGGCGGCTTCGAATGCGCGCTTGCCTTCGACGTGATCGTGGCGGAGCGCAGCGCCAAGTTCGGCTTGCCGGAAATCCTGTTCAACCTGTTCCCGGGCATGGGCGCCTACAGCTTCCTGAGCCGCCGGGTAGGTCCGGTGTTGGCTGAGCAGATGATCACCAGCGGCCGGATCTACAGCGCCGAGGAACTGCACGCGATGGGGATCGTCGACGTGCTGGCCGAGGATGGCGAAGGTGAGGTGGCCGTGCGTGACTACATCGCCAAGAACCAGCGCAAGCGGAACGCTTATCTCGCGATGTACCGCGCCCGCCGGCGCGCCAATCCGATCACGCTGGCGGAGTTGCGGGACATCGTTGCGGTCTGGGTCGATGCAGCGATGGAACTCGGCGAACCCGACCTGCGGAAGATGTGCCGCCTGGCCGCCGCACAGGACCGCCGCATGGCCGCCTTGCAGGACGGCACCCAGGCAGGCTGATGGGGTCTGGCGTGATCAGGCCCCCCCCCAGCGGCACGATCCGGCAGCCGGCCATGCGGCTGGCGCCAGGGTGCCCATCCACAGCGGTTGCCCCGCCAGATCCGGCGGGGCGCCGCGATCAGCCGCGCGCCCTGCCGCGCGGCTCAGGATCGGTTGGGCCGGAGCGGCGGACCAGGGCTTCGCGGGCGCGGTCCAGTTCGGCGGAGATGCGGATCAGATAGGCGCGCCCCTGCCGCTGTATGTCGCTGGCCGGCAGGTGCTCGGCGAAGCTGCAAAGGTCGAACACGGCCTGGGCACCGAGATTGGCGGCGCCGCTGCGGATGGCGTGGACGGTGGCGCGGAAGGCGACAACGTCCCGTTCGCTGATTGCGATGTCGAGCTGGACCAGATGCTCCTCCGCATCCTCCAGGAAGTCATGCGCCAACTCCGCGAGGAACTGCGCCCCGCCGAGCGCCTCCAGCCCATCGAGCGTCGCCTCATCCAGCGGCGGCCCTCCGGCGCCCGCCCGGAAGCGCGGATGGGTGCTGATATCGGCCACTCCGGCAGTACCCGCCGAGTCCGGCGAGGACATGCCACTGGTGACCGTCTCGATCGAGGCGAGCAGCCTGCTCGGCTCGACCGGCTTGGTGAGATAGGCATCCATGCCCGCCTCGGCGCAGAGCTGCCGGGTTTCCGGGGTGGCATCCGCGGTGAGGGCGATGATGGGAACCCGGCGCTGCCCCATGGCCGAAACGCGGTACAGCTTGGTCGCCTCCAGCCCGCCCATGACCGGCATGTTCAGGTCCATCAACACCAGGTCGAAGTCCTGGGCCTCCAGCGCGTC
>DATCMG010000432.1:0-2841 GCA_036563555.1 Roseomonas sp.
GGCGGCAACTGGTCCGAGGGGCGCAGCGCCGTGGTAGCCCTGGCCGGAGTAATCCAGAAGGTTCACGCCATGGTGGACCTCGCCGGCGGCACCACCACCAATGTGGCGCCGATCTGGGGTGGCACGCGCCCCAACGTCATCCCGCCCGAGGCCGGCTGCGAGATCGACCTGCGCGTGGCCACGATGGCGGATGGCGAGCGGATGGAGAAGGCAATCCTTGCCCTCGCCGGTACCGAGGATGGCATCACCATCACCGTGGAAGGCGGCATGAACCGCCCCTCCTTCGCCGAGAACCCGGATATCCTGAACCTTTACGAGCGCGCCCGGACCCTGGCGCGCGAGGCCGGCTATGAACTGCCGAAGCAGCATCGCGGCGGCGGGTCGGACGGCAACTTCACCGCCGCCCTGGGTATTCCGACGCTGGACGGGCTGGGTTGCACCGGTTCCGGCGCGCACGCGCCCTTCGAGCACATCCTGTGGCGCGACCTGGCGCCGCGGGGGCAGGTGATCGCGGGGCTTCTCGAGACGCTGTGATGAACCTTTGCGGCCGAAAAAGCCTGCCCGCGGCGCTGCCTTGTCCGGCCATATCCCCGAAAGCCTGATCGCGGGTCCGGGGTGGCCGCCGCCACCCCGGCGAGGGATTCCAGGGGAGCGGCGCCCCCCTGGCCACGCTTTCAGAACCGGAACCGCGTTCCCACCAGCACCGTCCGCCCCGGAATCACGAAGCCGTTCGCCGGTTCGAAATCGCTATCGGTCAGGTTGCGGCCTTCAGCGAACACCGCCACCGGCTCCGTCACCTGCCAGGTGGCGGTCAGGTTGAAGATGGTGCCCGCCTTGTTGTCCCGCGCGACGGTGTAGGCGGTGCCGTTATTGGCATAGGACGCGAAGGCGCCTTCGCGGGAGCGGCCGAAGAAGATCAGCTCCGGCGCGATGGTCACGCTCTCGATCGGGCGGATGCTGGCGTTGAGGGCAAGCTGCTGCTCCGGGCGGCGCGCCAGGCGCTCATCGGTGCGGGCATCGCGCGCATCGGTGATGGTGTAGGCGGCCGAGGCCGTCAGCCAGCGCGCGGGGCGCAGGGTGGCGGTGAATTCGGCGCCCTTGATGCGTGCGCGGTCGATGTTCTCCAGCGACGTGAAGAAAGCATCGAAGTTGATCAGGTCGCGGATGCGGTTGTCGAAATAGGTCGCGCCGAGTGTCGCGAAGTCGCGCTGCGCCGCCAGCGGGATGTCGAACTCCACGCCCGCCTCCCAGCCCTGGGAGGTTTCGGGGCGGAGATCCGGGTTGCCCTGGAAGAAGCCGCTGATCCGGCCATAGCGCTGGTAGAGCGAGGGAGCCTTGAAGGCGGTGCCATAGGCGGTGCGGATGCGGGCCGAGATTTCCGGCACAGCCAGCACGGCGCCGACGCGCCAGGTGGTGTGGGTGCCGTAATCCTCTGCCGCGTCGTTGCGGATTCCCGCCGAGAGGTCGAGGCGGCGGAAGAGACGCAGCTGGTAGCCCGCATGGGCGGCGGTGGAGCCGGCATCGGCGTCGGTGGTGGTGCGGAAGAAGGTGCTGCCGGAGGCCTGGCGCACCTCCTCGCGCTCATGCGTCATGCCAAAGGAAAGCTGGCTCTGGTCGAACAGGTCGGCATCGGGCAGGTGGATCTGGTTGCCCCAGTCGAACACCGTACGCTGGCCGCGGTACAGGTCATCGGTGGTGGAGAAGGAGAGGCTGTCGGCCAGGTTGCTGTAGCGGCGGCGATCGACTGTCTGGGCGATGCGAAAGCCGGTGGTCCAGACGTCGAAAGGGCGCGCCTCGGCGCGGATCTGGCCGGTGTAGCGGCGATCCTCGAAGGAGTAGTTCGGATCGTCCTCCGGCACGTTGTCCAGGCCGCCATGGTTCTCGCGCCAGTTGGCGAGGCCTTCGAGGCGGAAGCGTTCGCTCGGCGTCCAGCCCAGGCGGACGGTGGCGCCCGCGCTGCGGAAGCCGTCGCGCTCGCCCGTGTCCCGCGTGAAGCGGGAGGGGGTGGCATCGGTGCCGCGAGTGGAGAGGCTGCGGAGCGAGAGGAGGTAATCGAACTGCCCGACTGTGCCGGTGATGCCGCCATTGGCGCGCAGCGTGCGGTTGCTGCCGGCCGCCAGCTCGCCAAAGGGAGCGATACTGCGGTCGGCAGGGGCGCGGCGGGTGACGATGTTCACCACGCCACCGATGGCGCCCGAGCCATAGAGGGAGGAGGCGGGGCCGCGCAGGACCTCGATGCGCTCCACATCCATCCCCAGCAGGTCATTGCCGAAGTTGAAGGCGCCGTTGGGCTCGGAGGCATCATTCATCGGCACGCCGTCCAGCAGCACGAGGGCGTGGCGGGAGGCGGTGCCGCGGATGAAGGCGCTGGCGGGCTGGCCGATGCCGCCGGATTGGATCAGGGCAAAACCGGGCACGGTGACCAACGCCTCGGCGAGGGACTGGTAGCCGCGCTCCTCGATGGTCTGGCGGTCGATCACCGTCACGCCGGCCGGCACGCGCTCGATCGGCGTGGGAATGCGGGTGGAGGTGACGACGGTCTCGGCCACGGCCGCGCTGGGCTGGTTCACGGGCGGCGTGCCCGAATTAGCGTCCTGGGCGAAGGCGGCGGAGGTGCCGAGGGCGGTGCCAAGGGCAGTAAAGGAGAGAAGCAGAAGGCGTCGCATCGGGGATCCCCAGCCGAGCGGTCACGATCTGTCGCGCGCCTCCGGATGGGGGCACGCGACGGTGGACGCGGTTCTCGCCTGCGGAAGGGGCGTGTCCGCCCCCTGTCCAAAGGTCCGTTGCGCCGGTGCACCTCGCCCGGCACGCGCGAGACAGCTCTGCGCCGGCCGGTCTCCT
>DATCMG010000286.1:0-4815 GCA_036563555.1 Roseomonas sp.
ATCCCCTATGACGCGCTGGAAGAGGCACTCACCGAACAGTGCCGCGGCCTGATCGAGGGTGGCGCCGATGCCATCCTGACCGAGACGAACCAGGACACGCTCTTCATCAAGGCCGCCGTGAACGGCGCCAAGCGCGCCATCGCGGAAGCAAAGTCCGACATCCCCATCTTCGTGCAGGTGACGGTGGAGACGACCGGCACGCTGCTGGTCGGCCCCGACATTGCTGCCGCCGCAACAGTGGTCGATGCGCTGGACGTGCCGCTGATCGGCCTGAACTGCGCGACCGGCCCGCAGGAGATGGCGGAGCATGTGCGCTGGCTCTCGCAGAACTGGCGCGGCCTGATTTCCTGCCAGCCGAATGCCGGCCTGCCGGAGCTGGTGGACGGCCACACGCATTACCCGCTCGGCGCCGCCGAAATGGCGAGCTGGATGGAGCGTTTCGTCACCGAGGACGGGCTGAACCTCATCGGCGGCTGCTGCGGCACCTCCATTCCACATATCCAGGGCCTGGACGCGATGCTGCGGAAGCTGGGCGGCGCCAGTCACCGTCCCGCGCCTGTTACGCGCAAGCCGGTCTGGGTGCCCTCCGTCGCCAGCCTCTACGGCTCGGTCGCGCTGCGGCAGGAGAACGCCTATTTCTCCATCGGTGAGCGCTGCAACGCCAATGGCTCCAAGGTGTGGCGCCAGCGGCAGGAGGCGCATGACTGGGACGGCTGCGTCGCCATCGGCCGCGAGCAGGTGGCCGAAGGGTCCAACTCCCTCGATGTCTGCACCGCCTTTGTCGGCCGCGACGAGATGGCCGAGATGAACGAGGTGATCACGCGCTTCACCTCCTCCGTGAACGCGCCGCTGGTGATCGACTCCACCGAGACGCCGGTGATCGAGGCCGCGCTGAAGCTGCATGGCGGCAAGCCCATCATCAACTCGATCAACTTCGAGGATGGCGAGGGCCATGCGACGGACCGCCTGGTCCTCGCCAAGAAGTTCGGCGCTGCCGTCATCGCCCTCACCATCGACGAGGTGGGCATGGCGAAGACTGCCGAGGACAAGCTGCGCATCGCCGAGCGGCTGGTCGACTTCGCCTGCAACAAGCACGGTCTGCCGCAGAGCGACCTGATGATCGACCCGCTGACCTTCACCATCGCAACAGGCAATGAGGACGACCGCAAGCTCGGCCAGTGGACGCTGGAGGGCATCCGCATGATCCGGGAGAAGTTCCCGGACATCCAGATCATCCTGGGCCTGTCCAACATCTCCTTCGGCCTCAACCCGGCCGCGCGCCACGTGCTGAACAGCGTCTTCCTCGACCATGCCGTGAAGGCGGGGATGACAGGCGCGATCGTCCATGTCTGCAAGATCAAGCCGCTGCACCTCATCCCCGCGGAGGAGGTGAAGGTTGCCGAGGACCTGATCTTCGACCGCCGCGCGGAGGGCTACGACCCGCTCCAGGCCTTGCTTGAGCTTTTCGCCGGCCGCAAGGCTGCCGACAGCGCCAAGCGGACCAAGGCCGAGACGGTGGAGGGCCGCCTGAAGGACCGCATCGTCGATGGCGACCGCAAGGGATTGGATGACGAGCTGGCTGACGCGCTGGCCAAGGGCATCGCGCCGCTCTCCATCATCAACGATATCCTGCTGGACGGGATGAAGGTGGTGGGCGAGCTCTTCGGCGCCGGCAAGATGCAGCTTCCCTTCGTGCTGCAGAGCGCGGAGACGATGAAGGCCGCCGTCGCCTATCTCGAGCCGCACATGATCAAGGTGGAAGGCCAGGAGAAGGGCACCATCGTGCTCGGCACGGTAAAGGGCGACGTGCACGACATCGGCAAGAACCTGGTCGACATCATCCTGACCAATAACGGCTACAAGGTCGTCAATCTCGGCATCAAGGTGCCGCTGCAGGACATTGTCACCGCCGCCAGGGAGCACAAGGCGCATGCCATCGGCATGTCTGGCCTGCTGGTGAAGTCCACCGTGGTGATGCGCGAGAACCTGGAGGAGATGTCCCGCCAGGGTGTCGACCTGCCGGTGATGCTCGGCGGCGCGGCGCTGACCCGCAACTATGTCGAGGATGACTGCGTCCGCGCCTATGCCTCCGGCCGCGTCGCCTATGCGCGCGACGCCTTCGATGGCCTGCACCTGATGGACAGGGTGATGGGCAACGGCTTCGACGACTACCTCGCCGCCCTTCAGGCCCGCCGCGTCGGCAAGGGCAAGAACGAGCGCCGCACCCTCGGCACCGCCGATGCTCGCGGCTTCGCGCCCGTGGAGGTCGGTTATGCCCAGCAGCGCCGCCGCCGCCTGACGGCCGATGAGCCCGTACCCGCCCCGCCTTTCTGGGGCGCCCGGGTGGTTGAGGCCCCGCCCAAGGCGATCGTGCCCTTCATCAACGAGCGCAGCCTGTATCAATTTCAGTGGGGCTTCCGGAAGCAGGGCCGCTCCCTGGAGGACTTCATTGGCTGGGCGAAGCAGGAACTGCGCCCGGTGCTTCGCCGGATGCTGGCGCTCGCCGAGGAGAAGGACATCCTCAAGCCCCAGGCCATTTACGGCTACTGGAAATGCGCGGGCCAGGGGAACGACCTGATCCTGTTCGAGGAGGACGGGATCACCGAGGCCACGCGCTTCACCCTACCGCGCCAGCCCAAGGAGAATGGCGACTGCATCGCCGACTTCGTGCGCGACGTGGATGACGGGCCGGAGAAGCGCGACGTGATCGGGTTGCAGGTCGTCACCGTCGGCCAGAAGGCGAGCGACATGGCGCGGGAATGGTTCGAGGAGAACCGTTACCAGGATTATCTCTACCTGCACGGCCTCTCCGTGGAGATGGCCGAGGGCATGGCGGAATATGTCCATAAGCGGATCCGCGCCGAATGGGGCTTCGCGGGCGAGGATGCGCGGGACATGGAGAAGATGCTTTCCCAGGGCTACCGGGGCGGGCGCTATTCCTTCGGCTACCCTGCCTGCCCGAAGCTGGAGGACCAGGAGCCGCTGTTGCGCTTGTTGAAAGCCGACCGGATCGGCGTCACGATTTCGGACGAATGGCAATTGCATCCGGAGCAATCCACCTCCGCGATCGTGCTGCACCACCCCGGCGCGAAGTACTTCTCGGTCTAGGGCAGGGCGGGCTATGTCGGGCCGGATGAGCCCGACCGAACGCACCGCCTGGACCAGCCTTGGCGTTGGCCTGACCGTGCTGTCCCTCAAGGGGGCGGCATGGTGGCTGACGGGCAGCACGGCCCTTTTCGCCGACATGCTGGAGACGGTGGTGAATGTCGCCGCCGCCTCCGCGGCGCTGGCGGCTGTCCGCTATTCGGCCATGCCAGCGGATGAGAAACACCCCTATGGCCACGCCAAGGTCGAGTATTTCTCGGCGGTGCTGGAAGGGACGCTGATCCTCGTCGCGGCGTCGATGATTTTGCAGGAGGTGTACCAGTCCTGGTGGCGCCTGCGGGCGCCCGAGCAGCCGGCTGTCGGTCTTGCTCTCTCCGCCATCGCCACGGTCATCAACGGCGCCTGGGCCACGATCCTGCGGCGCCGGGGAAAGCGGCTTGGTTCCCCCGCGCTTGTCGCGGATTCGCATTACCTCATGTCCGATGTCGTCACCTCCGCGGGCGTGATCGTGGGCGTCGGGCTGGTCACGGTCACCGGCCTGCTCTGGCTCGATCCGCTCCTGGCCGGCGCCACCGCGGTGATGATCCTCTTCTCCGGCGCGCGCCTGCTGCGGGAGAGCGTGGGCGGGCTGATGGATGAGGCGGTGCGGCCGGAGGACCTGTCGCAGATCCGCGGTCTCGTCTCCACCGAGGCCGCCGGGGCGCTGGAAGCGCATGACCTCCGCACCCGCCGCGCCGGGCGCATCACCTTCGTCGAGTTCCACCTCGTCGTCCCCGGCGCCATGGCGGTGTCCGAGGCGCATGACATCTGCGACCGGATCGAGACGGCGCTGAAGGAGGCGCTCGGCAGCGCCGTCATCACCATCCATGTGGAGCCCGAGGGGAAGGCGAAGCACAGCGGGGTGGTGGTGCTGTGACCCGCGGCCCTTGAGCCCATTGCCAAGCGAGGGGGCCTGGTCCTTCACCCCCGCCGCTGCGCCCGCCTGGCGCCCGCGCCGGGCGCGGCGCCGCAGCCGGGCCTGGCCCTGCTGGGCGGCGGCCGCGCTGCACGCGGCGTTGCTCGCCGCTATCCTCCTCGACCTCGATCCGAGGACCCTGCCCGAACCCCTGATCGTGGAGGGCACGCCCCTTGTCTGGGAGGGGCCGATCGGCACGGGGGAGGGCGCACCGGCCCTCTCGCCCGACCTGACCGCGCCGCCTCCCGCGCCCGAAGAGGCTCCCGTGCCGCCCACACCCCTGGCGGAAACGCCCCCTGCGGTGGAAGCCCCATCGGCGCCGCCGACCCAAGCGGCGCCTTCCACAGCCGAGGCCCCATCCGCAGTGGTCCCCCCATCCGCCGCAGCCTCCACGCCCGCGTGGCCCGCGCCGCCTCCTGCCGCGCCCCCATCGGCGCCCCGCACGGTGGAGGCGGATCCCCTGCCGCTTCCCCTTCCGCCGCCCCCGGCCCCGACGCCTGCCGCCCCGGCGCCCGCCCCCGCCGCGCCAGCCAATCCCGCCGCACCCATGCGGAGCGTGGAGGTTCCGGTCGCCCCGGGCGCCCTTCGCCTCGGAGCCGGCACCGCAGGCACTCCGGGCGAGAGCCGCGCGGTCGGTGCCCCTCAACCCGGCTGCCAGGACGTGATCGGCTACCCGCAATCCGAGCGGCAGCGCGGCATCACCGGTGTGGTGGGAATGCGCCTCCGCGTGTCGGATGACGGCCGGGTGGTGGAGG
>DATCMG010000296.1:0-3856 GCA_036563555.1 Roseomonas sp.
GGGGGTCAGGTCGACCAACACGCGGCGCTCGTCGGCCGGATCGCGGGGGCGCGTCACGAAGCCGGCACCCTCCAGCCGTTTGACCAGCGGCGTGATCGTGCCCGTATCCATGTCGAGGCGGGCACCGAGCGTGCCAACGGAGACTGGTACGCCATCCAGCAGTTCGAGGATCACGAGATACTGCGGAAAGGTCGGGCCCAGCGGTTCCAGGTACGGCTTGTGCATCCGCGCGATGCGGTTTGCCGCGCCGTAAAGTCATCGGTGTTTCTCCGTCAGGAAACGGCTGGCGCCCAGTCAAGCGCGCGGCTTTTCCACTGTTCCAATGGCGTCATCAAGCCAGCTTGGTCCATTCGCGGACCGAACGCGTTGGCCCACAGCCGACAACCAGATGAGGCACCCATTCGCGCCCTGTTCCACATTCTCAAGCGCACCGGCTATCGCGCCTACGATAACGACGTCACGACGATTGCGTCAGGCGTGGCGTTCTTCGTCGTGCTCGCGGTCTTTCCCGGCATCGCCGCCATCGTCGGGCTCTACAGCCTGTTTGCCGGCCCGAGGCTGGCAGACGTCCTTCAGGGAACCCTGCCGAGCGTGCTTCCGGATTATGCGGTTTGGGTCATCTCGCGCCAGATCAGGTACATGGTGACGAACGGCGCCTCCGACGCAGAGCAGCTCGGCGCGGCCTCGGTCGTCGGGGCGGCCACGCTCGTGCTGAGCATCAACCGGGGCACGACGGCGCTGTTTCGCGGTCTGAACACGGTTTATGGCCAGAAGGACAGGCGCGGCATCCTGAAACTCATTGCCAAGTCGCTCGCCTTCACCATCGGGGGCATCGCCTTCCTGTTCTTCGCCATCGCGGCGGTGGTGCTGTTTCCCGGCCTCCTGCGGGTGGTGGGCCCCGAGGCGACGACCGAATACATCCTCGATCTGCTCCGTTGGCCCGCCATCCTCATCGTGGTCGCGGGGGCACTTGCCGTCGTCTACCGCTTCGGACCGAGCCGGGACAACGTGGACTGGCGCTGGATCGCAGTCGGGAGCGGCGCCGCCTCCCTCCTTTGGGTCTGCGCCTCGCTGCTCTTCTCGTGGGCCATGTCGTGGCTCGGCACCCTGGACGAGCTATACGGGTGGGTCGGTGCCATGATCGGGTTCATGCTGTGGATCTGGCTCTCCGTCATCGTTGTGCTGATCGGGGCCGAGCTCGACGCCAGTGCCGCGGAAATCGCGGGAGACCGCGACTTCCGGCGCTGACAAGCGGCGGTCAGCGCTGTTCCTCATGCCGCTGTCCGGCCGACGATCCATGTGACGGAAAGGAAAATTGAGACGCCAAACGCCACCTGCCCGACGCCCCGCCAGCGGTGGCTGCGCCGCTCCCAGACAGGCGACATGTCCCACTCGTCAGGGCGCGGAGTCCCTAAAAGGCTCCTGAACTTCGCATGCGCGTCCAAGGCGATCCCGAGCGCGACGAGCGCGGCCCACGCCAGGACAGTGGCGGCCAACAACAGCTCGTTGCCATTCCAAACCACCACGCCTTTTCTCGCATGCGAAAGGAGCCAGGAGCCCGGTTCCGGGGTTAACGCAAAAAGCCCGCAAGCGTCGCGTTCACGCGGCAAGAACCTGCCGAACCGGCATCCTGCTGGACCTCAACGGTGCCCCATGAACGAACATGGCGAAGACTGGCGCTCGAAAGTCGAAGAGGAGGCCCGCCCCGGCGTGCTGCCAGACGATCTCGCCCATGCCCGGGAACCCGGCCGAGGACGGGAGGCGGACACCCCCGCAGAGATCCCGGCCCGCGGCTGGAAGGACATCCTCTGGCGCGTGCTCTGGCAAATCTCGGACGACCGCATCCTGTCGACCTCGGGCGGGGTCGCCTTCTTCGCCCTGCTGGCGGTCTTCCCCGCGATTGCCACCATCGTGTCGCTGTACGGGCTCTTCGCCGATGTCAGTACGATCCGGGGTCACCTGTCCCTGCTGGCGGGCATCCTGCCGGGCGGGGTGCTGGAGCTCATCGGCGGGCAGATCACCCTGATCGTCACCCAGGGCAACGATACGCTCAGCGTTGCCTTTCTCATCGGCTTTCTGGTGGCGCTCTGGAGCGCGAACTCAGGGGTGGCAGCCCTCTTCGATGCCCTCAACGTGGTCTACGGCGAGAAGGAGAAGCGCAGCCTGCTGCGCTTCTACGCGACCACGTTCCTGATCACCCTGGGCATGATCGGCTTCACCATCCTGGCCATCAGTGCGGTGGTGGTCGCACCTGTTGTCCTCACCTTTATGGGCTTTGAGACCACGGCCGAACGGCTCCTGGCCATCCTGCGCTGGCCGATCCTTCTCGCGGTGGTGGCCGTGTGGCTGGCGGTCATCTACCGCTACGGCCCGAGCCGCCGCGATTCGAAGTGGCGCTGGGTAACCTGGGGCAGCGTCACGGCGGCCGTGCTCTGGCTGGCGGCCTCGATGCTGTTCTCCTGGTACGTGGCCAACTTCGACAGCTACAACAGGACCTACGGTTCGCTGGGTGCTGGCGTCGGCTTCATGGTGTGGATCTGGCTGTCGGTGGTGATCGTCCTGCTCGGTGCCGAGCTCAATTCCGAGATGGAGCACCAGACGGCCCGGGACAGCACTGAAGGGGCGCCGAAGCCGCTCGGTACCCGCGGCGCCAACATGGCCGATCATGTCGGTGCGTCCCACGTCTGACGCGGGCACGAAGGCAGCGGCCGGAAACGCCCCTAAGCCGATAATGTTGACCTTCGGCCCTACAGCAGAGGCGAGAGCAGCCGCGCCGTAGAGTCGCGCAGCCGCTTCATGACCGGGCTGCGCCGGTACTCGACCGGGTCGAACGGATAGCAGTCCTTGCGATCCCGCTCGAACGCCGCCTCCAGCTCCTGCGCGAGCCGTGCGTCGTAGATCACCGCGTTGAGCTCGTAGTTGATGCTGAAGCTGCGGATGTCGAGATTGGCCGAGCCGATGGAGCAGACCTCGCCGTCGATACTGAGCGTCTTGGCGTGCAGGTAGCCTTTCCCGTAAAGATGCACCCGCGCCCCGGCGGCCGCGACCTCCGCCAGGTAGGTGTTGGCAGCCCAGTAAGGTGTCTGGTTCAGCCCCTCGCCGCGGTCGCTCACCATCACCTCGACCGTGATTCCCGCCAGTGCCGCTGCCCTGAGCGCCTCCGCGATGGTCGCATCGAGGATGAAGAACGGCGTCTGCAAGCGCACATGATGCTGGGCCGACATGATCATGGCGAAGTAGAGCTGACGGATGGCGCGCCACTCCGAGTCAGGGCCCGAGGTCAGGATCTGCACCGGCACGTAGCCGTCGCTTGCCTCTGATTTCCTCGTTGGCGTGGAGGGCAACCCATTCGCAAGCGACGGGAAGCGATCCGCCGCAAACAGATCCTCGCCTGTGGCGTTGTACCAGTCCACGAGGAACACCACCTGCAACACCGCCGCCGCCTCCCCTTCCAAGCGCACCTGCGTGTCCCGCCAGCGGTCGAAGCCGGGCCCGCCGTCGATGTGTTCCTGGGCGATGTTCATGCCGCCCGTGTAGCCGACCCGCCCGTCGATGACGGCGATCTTGCGATGGTTGCGGTACGAGATCGTGTGCAACCAGTACAGAGCCGACACCGGCGCCCAGTGTACACCGCCTTTGGTGAGTTCGCGCTTGTAGCGGCGGGTGAGGCGGAACAACGAGCCGAACGGATCATAGAGCAGGCGCACCTCCACGCCGCGGGCGGCCCGCTCAAGCAGGATCGCCTTGAGCTCCCGGGTGAAGGCGTCGTCTGCCCAGGTGTAGAACTGAAGGTAGATCGTCCGCTGCGCCCTTCTCAGGTCGTCCATCAAGTTCGGGTAGAACGTGGCCGCGTTCT
>DATCMG010000305.1:0-2947 GCA_036563555.1 Roseomonas sp.
ACCCGACCGAGCATTTCGACGAGAACGCCTGGAACCAGATGGTGCTGAAGGCCCTGTTCATCGGCTCGACGCTCGCGCCTATCCAGAGGCTGGACTGCCGCGCTAACCCGACCCTGATGCGCATGCTCTGCGACTACGCGCGCGAGCGCCGCGCCGCCGGACGGCCGGTGAGCCCGGAGCTATGGCGCTGCGTCGGCCGCTTCGCCGACGATGCGGCACTGGAGGACCTCGCCCTAGCGCTGCGCAGCGCCGATATGGCGGAGCGGGAGGCGGCCGCGCTCGCCCTTGCCGTCTGCCCGGTACCGCAAGCCCGCACGATGCTGGCGGGGGAGCCGGTGCTGGCGGCGGCGATTAGGACCGGCCGGCTCGTCGGCCCGGAGATACCGCCGCGCGCGGGAGGGACATAGACGCCATGTACATCGACACCCACACCCACATGATCTCGCGCACCACTGATGACTATGAGGCCATGGCGGAGGCCGGTGTCGTCGCCTGCATCGAGCCGGCATTCTGGCTTGGTCAGCCGCGCACCAACGTGGGCAGCTACATCGACTATCTCTCCACGATCATCGGATGGGAGCGCTTCCGCGCGGGGCAGTTCGGGCTGCGCCACTACTGTACGATCGGCCTGAACAGCAAGGAGGCGAACAACGAGGAACTGGCTGAGGCGGTGATGGAGATCCTGCCTCGCTTCGCGTTGAAGGAGGGCGTCGTGGCCATTGGCGAGATCGGATACGATGAGCAGACCGCGCTGGAGGATCGCTACTTCCGCCAGCAGATCGAGCTGGCGAAGGAACTGCGGTTGCCGGTGATGATCCACACGCCGCATCGTGACAAGAAGCGAGGGACAACACGTTCCATGGACGTTGTCGAGGAGCACGGCCTGGACCCCTCCTGGGTGGTGGTGGACCACAATAATGAGGAGACGATGCAGGAGGTGCTGGACCGCGGCTTCTGGGCCGGCTTCTCAATCTACCCCGGCACTAAGATGGGCAACGAGCGCATGGCCACGATCGTCCGCCGCTACGGGCCAGAGCGTATCATCGTGGACAGCGCCTGTGACTGGGGCATCTCCGACCCGCTGGCCGTGCCGAAGACCGCTGAGCTGATGCTCCGTGGCGGCATCTCGGAGGAGGCAATCCGCACCGTGACCTACGCGAACGCTCTCGCCGCATACGGCCAGAGTGGTCAGATAAAAGAGGAGGATTGGCTGAATCCGCCATCGATCGACCAGCGCACGCTCTACATGGGCAACTCGGTCCTGCGCGGCGGCCAGGAGCCGCGCGTCATCCCGAAGCGGCGGCAGGACCAAGACCTTCGGATCAAGTGAGGCCCGACCCAGCAGCATTCGCCGCGGCGAAAGGGACTCGAATGTGCCGTGCGCCCTAGCTTGCAGCGTCGAGTGCCGCAGATGCTGCGGCGGTTCGGCCGAACAGGTGGTCGAGTACCAGGGCCTTGAACTCCGTCGCAGCCACCGGTCCCTCCGCCGGCAGCAGCTCCGGTGTATCGGAGATTACTAGCGGACCATCGAGCGGGTCGGGCGTCAGGCGCCCGTGTGAGCCCTTCACCATCTCCGTCCCGCGGATCGGGATTACGTCGAGCAGCGCGCGGAAGCCCATCCTGCGCTGCAGCAATCGCTGTGCGATGCGGAGCTTCGGCGCGCGGATCGCAGGGTCAAGGAACAGCTCCATCGGGTCGTAGCCCGGCTTGCGATGGATATCGACAGTCCGCGCGTAGTCCGATGCGCGGTCGTCGTCCAGCCACCAGTAGTAGCTGAACCAGCGGTCAGGCGCGGCGAAGGCAACCAGATCGCCGGAGCGCGGGTGATCGAGGCCGGCGGCGCGCTTACCCTCGCCGTCCAGCACTTCGGCAACACCATCGAGCCCCTCGAGCAGCAACTTCACCGCTGCTGCATCCGTCTCTGGGCGGAGATAGACATGCGCCGCTTGGTGGTCCGCCAAGGCGAAGGCGGCGGAGGCGCCGGGGTCCAGGTTCTCCCGCCCAAGTTCCATGCGAACCTGGAGGAGGCCTGCCTCGCGCAGCGCCCGGTTTATGTGCACGGCCTCGCTCACGGGTAGGATGCCGTATTCCGAGACGACGATCACGCGCAGCCCCTCGCGCCGGGCGGCATCAATCAGTTCGCCGCAGACCGCGTCAATCTCCTTGAGGTCTCGCTGCAGCCGAATGTCCGTGAGGTCGGGCCCGAATTTCTGCAGCCCGTAATCGAGATGCGGGAGATAGCAGAGCGTCAGTGTCGGCCTACGTGTCCGCAGGATATGTGCCGTCGCCCGCGCGATCCAGCGTGAGGAGGTGATGTCGGCTGCGGGCCCCCAGAAGTTAAATAGCGGGAAGGGCCCGAGCAGACGGTCCAGCTCGTCGTGCAGTTCCGGCGGATCGGTGTAGTGGTCGGGGATCTTTCGTCCGTCCGCAAGGTAAACCGGGCGCGGCGTCGCGCTGAAGTCGACGCTGGCGTACATGTTGTGCCACCAGAACATTTTGGCGCAGGTGAAGCTCTGGTCGCGGCGCTTCGCCGCCTCCCAGAGCTTCTCGCCGGTGACGAGGCGGTTCGACTGCCGCCAGAGCATTACCTCGGAGAGATCGCGGAAGTACCAGCCATTCGCGACAATGCCGTGGTCGCGCGGCATGAGGCCGGTCAGCAATGTGGATTGGACGGTGCAGGTCACGGCCGGCAGGATGGTGGCCATCGGGCGCATGCCGCCGCCGCGGGCGAGCGCGGCAAGGCTCGGGGTGTGCGGCCCGAGGAGTCGGGGTGTCAGTCCCACAACGAGAAGCACGAGGGTTGCATGCACGGTGGCACCTCCGATGGCATCGTCATGTTGGGTATTGCCACGATAACGGCGGTTGGTGCGGGATCATAAGTTGGGCGAGGCTGGCGGAATGACGTTAAGGCCTGCCCGGTACCGCCGACACCGCAATCGAGATGAGA
>DATCMG010000434.1:0-7429 GCA_036563555.1 Roseomonas sp.
GGTCGCGCTCCGTGTCGAAAGGCAAGCGAGTGTAGAGGAAGGGGTTCACCGCGATGGCACTGTCGATCATTAGCAAGGTGTAGCCGTCTGCCGGCGCCTGGGCGACGAGGTGGGTGCCGATGGTGCTGCCGCCGCCCGGCCTGTTCTCCACCAGCACCGGCTGACCCAAGCGCTCCTGCAGACCGGGCTGGAGGAGGCGAGACATGATGTCGGTGCCGCCGCCCGGCGGCACGGGCACGATGATCCGGATCGGCTTGGCTGGGTAGCTCTGCGCCCGCGCAACACCCGACGATATGGCTGCCGCCGTAGCCAGGGTGAGGGAGAATTCGCGTCTGCGCATCGTGGTTCCTCGTGTGGCCGGGGTTGGTGGCTTCCTCGGAGCGGAGGCGCTTAGGGCCTCTCGCTGAACTAGCGGGCGCTGCGGTCGCGAAACTCCTGCTGCACCTGGTGCAGAGTAAGGAAGTCGGCGCCCATGCTGCCCAGCGCGTCAATTAGCTTCTCAAGGATCATCATCCGGTGGCCGCGGCCGATGACGTATGGGTGGAAGGTATAGACCAGCATTCCCCATTCGGTGGTGCGGCGCATGTATTCGAAATCGGCGATCCAGTTCTCCAGCACCGCGCCGGCATTGGCGAGGCCCGGCAGAACCTCGTCCTTGGTGCGGATGAACTCGAAATGGGGATGGTCGTCGAGCGACCAACTGATCGGCATTTCCACCAGATCCGTCGTCTCACCGAAGATCATCGGCGCGTCGGCCGTGACCTTGTCGCCGCGCCGCGCGAAATAGGGCTCGCAGTCATGCCCCATCATGCTGCTGTCGTAGCGGCAGCCATGCTCAAGAACCAGATCGATGGTGCGGTCGCTGATGTCCCATGACGGTGAGCGATAGCCCGCCGGCTTGCGGCCCGTGAAGCTACGGATCTTCTCGACCGCTCGTCCGAACTCATCGGCTTCGCGCTCTGCCGGCAGCCAAGCGGGTGGAACGTGGCTCCAGCCATGGTGCCCAATCTCGTGGCCCCCAGCGATGACGCGCTCGCAGGTCTGCGGATAGGTCTCGATGACAATGCCGGGCACATACCAGCTAGACTTGATGCCGCGGCTGCCCAGAAGTTCGAGGATGCGGCCGGCACCGATGACGCCGAATTCTCCGCGGGAGACCGGGGTGGGCGTGGTCATTCCGCGTGCGGCGAAGCCCGACCAGGTGTCGAAATCGAAGGAGAGGCAGGCGATGTGACGCGGCATGGAGTCAGGCCTCCTGCGGCGGCGCGCTTTGCTTGCGCTGCCAGTCGAGTTCGATCGCGAGGACCTCCGGCGGCTCCACCTGCACCCCGAGGGCCAGGATCGAGTTGCCGAGCGCGAGATAATAGGCGGCGAGCAGAGTAATGTCGGTCACCTGGCGCGGGCTGAAGTGGCGCAGCAGCGGCTCCGCGATGGAGGAGCTGGTGCCCTGGCCGGCAAGGAAGCAAAGCACGTAGCTGCAGAGCGACCGGTCGGCATCGGACAGGGATTCGGGTACCTGGCCGGCCTGGATGGCGTCGATCTGCGCCTGCGTGAGCCCAGCCTGGAGACCGAGCGGGACGTGGTGCGCCCACGCATAGGGAACGCCACGCCCCACCAGCAGGATCACCAACTCACGCTGCAGCTCGGTGAGCGCGGTTCCGTAGCGGCCGTAATGCCCCAGAGCCGAGAAGAGGTTGAGGCCTTCCGGCGCATGGGCAAAAGATTTCATGGCGTTGGAAACCCACCCACGGCTCGCGGCCACCCGGTCGAACAGGGCGGCCAACCTGGGGTCGGTTGTAGGATCGGCGGGCGGAAGAAGAGGCAGGGGGGGCTCCTCAGGCATCCGTAATCTGATATATTAGATATAGCATGATCCGAGATCGCGACGTTCGCAAGGCCCTTCAGCCGGCCGTACCCGCCTTTCCAAGCCGGCAGGACCTCATCGCAGCCGCGCTGCGCAGCCGCATCCTCCATGGGGACCTGACGGGCGGTGCCCGCCTCGACATCGACGAGATCGCGGCCATCCACGGGGTGAGCCGCACGCCCGTACGGGACGCCCTGAAGCAGCTTGAGACCGAGGGGCTGGTGCAGGTCTTCCCCTATCGTGGCGTGGAAGTGACGACGCTCACGGAATCCGATTTGGAAGAGCTGTTCGCCATCCGTATTGCGCTGGAGCAGATCTGCATCGCCCGCGCGGCGGCGCGGGTACGGCCGGAGGAGCTGGACGCTATGCGGCGCATCCTTCAGCGGATGGATCGGTTGAAAAAGCGGGAGCGTACCTGGCTCGAGCTGAACACGGCGTTCCACAATGCCGTCTACGTGGCGGCGGGGTGGCCACGGCTCGCGGAGATGCTCCGGACGCAGCACACCAACATCGAGCGCTACATCCGCGCCCGCGCGTCGGACCTCGGGACGGAGCGCCAGCAGGCACAGCATTGGGCGTTGGTCGAGGCGCTGGCAGCGCGTGATCCAGCCGCGGCGCAGGCCATCGTCAGTGCCCACTACACCGACACGTTGGTCGCGATGAGACGGCCTGCCAACCCAGAGAGAAGCTGACTGTGCCGCTCTGGGCCATGGCGCTCGGCTCCACGCTGCTCATGCAGGCGGTTGCGTCCTTTCTGACGCAGAGCCTGCCGGTTCTCGCCCCGCTGATCACTGCCAGCGCCGGCCTTGCACCGGAGGCGGTGGGGAACCTCTCCGCCTTGGTCGCGGCCGGGACGGTCATTTTCCTCCTGCTCGGCGGGCCGTTGCTGACGCGCTGGGGGCCGGTGATGACGCTGCAGGCCGGTGCGGCGACCGCGGCATTGGGGATGCTGGTGCTCGGGACTGCCAGCGTGCCGGGACTGGTCGCCGCGTCGCTGCTGCTCGGCCTGGGTTACGGTCCCTCACCGCCGGCAGGAAGCCGCATTCTCGCGGCGACCGCGCCGCCCGGCCACCGCATGCTGATCTTTTCGATCAAGCAGGCCGGCGCCCCTCTTGGCGGCGCCTTGGCCGGGCTGGTGACTGCCCCGGTCGCGTTCGCCTTTGGATGGATGACCGGAGTGTTCCTGACGGTCATGGTCGCGCTGCTCGCCGCGCTGGTGATTCAGCCCGCGAAGAAGGGCCTGGATGCGGAGCGCGACCCGCGCCAACCCGTCGGACTAGGTGTCATCCTTCGGCGGGAGACCTGGATGGCCCCGGTCGCTGCACTGCGGCTGCATCCTGCCCTGCCACCCCTCACGCTGCTGGCGATGTCCTTCGCGACGGTGCAGGGGTGCCTCTTTGCTTTCACGGTGACCTGGCTGCATGTTTCCCATGGCCTGACCGTGGTCCAGGCTGGGGCCGCCTTCGCCAGCATGCAGGTGGCCGGCGTTGTCGCGCGCATCGTGCTGGGGTGGCTGGCGGACCGAACGGGACAGCCGGTACGGAACCTCCTGCTGCAGGCCGGAGCGGCCGCTTGCTGCACATTGGCCTTCGCCTGGATGCCAGACACCGCGTCGCTGACCTTGATCAACCTTCTCGCTGCAGCCGTGGGCTTTCTTGCGGCGAGTTGGAACGGCATCTACCTCGCGGAGGTCGCGCGGCTCGTGCCGCCGGCGCAGGTCGCTGCGGCGACGGCGGGCTCCACGCTCTTCACCTTTCTCGGCTATCTGGTAGCGCCTGCTCTCTTCACCCTGGTCGTCGCATTGTCAGGAAGCTGGGTTCTGCCGCTCACGATGGTCGCTGCGCAACTCGCCTTTGTTGCTCTCCTTGTGTCGGTCTCGCTCCGGCACCGTCTGACCAGGAATCTTGCCACATGAACGCTCCCCGCCTGATGCTGATTAACGCCTTCAGCCTCTCCGACGGCGCCTACGCGCTCCGCCCGGCAAGTGGAACGCGGGAGGATTTGGTTATGGACCATGCGAATATCGCGCACCTTCTCGAAGGCGTTGAATGGGACGTTCACCCTGGCGCTCCCTCCACGCATGGAGAGTGGCCGGTGGAAACGAAGGAGGAGTTTATGCATGTGGGCCTGAACCGGCTGCCATTGGTGTGCAAGGCTTGCGAGAGTGGGCGTT
The DNA here is from genome assembly GCA_036563555.1 of Roseomonas sp. Taxonomy (GTDB): domain Bacteria; phylum Pseudomonadota; class Alphaproteobacteria; order Acetobacterales; family Acetobacteraceae; genus Roseomonas. The sequence continues at coordinate 4,038 of DATCMG010000434.1, forward strand.
TCGATGCTGTGGTGCTGCTAGGCGGTGGCGACCCCGGCTATCTCGAAGCGCGGGAGATTGGCCGCCGCTTCGGCATCCCGGTGACAAGCTGCGCGCACGCACAGATGCATGTCGCCATCACCCAGGGCTATCGGTTCAGCGTGCTCGACATTTCCGAAACCCATAACGCACAGATGGCGCACCTCGTGGTTCAGTACCGATTTACTGATCATTGTGCCTCAATTCGCAACATTAACTTCCCCCTCCCGCGTCCGGCACATCAAGGTCCACAATCGATAGCGAAGGAGAAGGCGCTGGCTCTTTCCGGTCATCCCTCTGCCATGCTGGACGCTGCGACCACGGCGGCCGAGGCGGCGATCGAGGAGGATGGCGCCGAGAGCATTATTCTGGGGTGCTCAGCCAGTTACTGGATGCAGCCCTTCCTTACACAGCGGCTTCGGCTGGCGGGATGGAACATTCCGGTGATGGAGGGTTACCGCTGTGCCATCGAGCTGGCGAAGTTGATGGTGAACCTGGAACTCGACGCGAGCGGGATTGCCTATCCTGACGATCAGCCACGGCGCTGGCGAAAGAGGAAAATGGCTTGAAGGGTATTGCTAACGGCCGGACTGCAGTTTGTGAGCCATCTGGAGGCTGTTAGGGACCGAGTTGAGGGCCCAGTTGGCGGGGATGACCGGCAAGGCTTACCCGTCTGACGTCTCGGATGAAGAATGGGCGCTGGTTGCGCCTTACCTGGCGCTGCTGCCGAAGGGCGCAGGGCAGCGGCGCCACGGGCTGCATCAGGTGTTCAACGGGCTGAGCTATGTCGTGAAGACCGCCTGCCGTAGGGCATCCCCCCTCGCAGGTCAAAGATGCACCACTATTCCTCGGGACTACACACTTAATGATCGCCGATGGCGGTGGCCGAGCATGTGAATGGCTGCGTTGTACAGGTGATGGACACCGCGCCCTCGCCGGGCCCGGCAACCCTCCTTGCCACCAGTAGGAATGGCCGCACAGAGCGCCAGCGCAGCGGTTTCAGGGGCCATCAACTGGCCGCCTGCGAGGCGGAGCAAGACCGGAGCTTCAGGCATGTGGCACCGGTGGCACCTGGTGCTGGCCAGGTAACTGGACGAGTAGCCGGCCGCCGGTTGGCGAGATCTCGGGGAACCAGGTTTGAGCCGGACGAACTCTCCAGCACAAAGAAGGTACGGCCAGAACCCCGGCTGGGCGAGCTTCGCATTTGCTCGCGAAGGTGGAGCGCCTATGGTGCCGGGAAATGTCTATGTCAGACGAGACGGACCTGCTCAGCCTGGAGGCGGACCGGCCACCGGAAGCCCGGCAGCGGGATCCGGAGCAGACTCGCCGCGAGATTCTTGATGTCGCCACCGCGGCCTTCGCCCAGAAGGGGCTGGCCGGCGCGCGAGTGGACGAGATTGCCGCCCGTACGCGCACGACGAAGCGGATGATCTACTACTATTTCGGCTCGAAGGAGGGGCTCTACGGCGCGGTGATCGAGCGCGCCTATGGCGGCATCCGTGACGCGGAGCGGGACCTGCAGCTTGATGCCTTGCCTCCGCTGCAGGCAATGTGCCGCCTGGTGGAGAGCACCTTCGACTATCATCACGCCAACCCCGCCTTCGTGCGCCTCGTCTCCGTCGAGAACATCGAGGAGGCGCGGCATGTGCACGCCAGCGCGACCATCGCCCGGCGCAACGCCGAGGTGGTGGCCACCATGGGGCACCTGCTGGAGCGCGGCGCGCGGGAGGGATGCTTCCGTGCGGGAATCGACCCGCTGGACCTTCACATCCTCATCAATGGCGTCAGCTTCCATCGCGTGAGCAACCGGCACACGCTGCAGGCCATCTTCGGGCGCGACCTGCGCGACGCGGCGGTTGCGCGCGCCCAGCGCGAGATGCTGGTTCAAGCCGTGCTGGCCTTCCTCCGGCCGGGCTAACCTTGGCGCTCAGCCCGTGCAGGGCGGAGTTGCCATCGGTGTAGGGCGCGGCGGCGGGATGGCGCCCGGCGGCGCGGATGGGCATGGGACGTCTTTTTCCCTTGAGATTTAAATGTACCAATTAGTACATTCGGCTTTAACGCGCTCCGCAGGAGCCGGAAGGAGGAACATCCAGATGACCATTACCCGCCGCATGCTCGGGGCTGGCTTGGCCACGCTTGCCGCCACCCGTGCCCTGCCGGCCCTGGCCCAGGCTGATTACCCGAGCCGGCCCATCACCCTCGTCGTCTCCTGGGCGCCGGGTGGGTCCACGGATTTCGTCGGACGGCTGCTCGCCCAGGGCATGAGCCGCGCGCTCGGGCAGCAGGTGGTGGTGGAGAACCGCGCGGGGGCCTCGGGCACCATCGGCCATGCCTCCGTCGCCCGCGCGCGGCCGGATGGCTACACCATCCTGCTCGGAGTGAACTCCACCTACGCGATGGCGACGCATCTCTTCCCCAACAAGGGCTATGACGACGCGCGCTCCTTTACGCCGATCGGGCGCGTGGCGGAGACACCGATCTTTCTCTGCGCCACGCCAGCGACCGGCGCGAAAACGGTTGCCGAGTTGATCGCGCTGGCCAAGCGCCAGCCCGGGAAGATGTCCTACGCCTCCTCCGGCGCCGGTTCTTCCGCGCATCTGGCGACCGAACTCTTCCTGAAGATGGCTGATATCGACGTGTTGAACGTCACCTATCGCGGCGGCGCCCCGGCTGTGCAGGCGCTGCTGTCGGGCGAGGTGCAGATGGCCTTCGTCGATGCGGTGACTGCCCTGCCGCTTATCCAGGCGAAGAGCGTGGTGCCGCTGGGTGTCTCAAGCCAGCAGAGGTCGCCGCTGGCGCCCGAAGTGCCGACCATTGCGGAATCCGGCTTGGCGGGCTTCGAGTGCTCCTCGCAATTCGCGCTTCTGGCGCCCGCGGGCACGCCGGAACCGATCATCCGGAAACTGAACGAGGCCATGCTGGCCACGCTCAGGGATCCGGAGGTGCTGGGACGCCTCCAGGCCGCCGCCAACACGCCGACGCCTAGCACGCCACAGGAGTTCCCGGCCTATCTCGCCGCCGAGAGCGGCAAGTGGGGTGAGGTGATCCGCACCCGCGGCATCACAGGGGAATAGATCGGGTCGCTGGACCATCAAGAAGCGTCGATCGCGACAGGCCAGGAGGGAGCTTTCGCGCGAAGAGACGCGGCCAGGAGCAGATGATGGCGTCTAGGGATCACGTCGGCCTGCAGGCGAGCAATACCGAGCGCCTGATTTCCGCACGGCAGCCGATGTGATCCAGGCGGCCCCAGGCTTACCGCGCTACTGAAGGGCGTGACGGCAGCGCCACGATGATGAGTCGGAGTGCCGGGAAAGGGGCGCGTCAACCTCCTTCGGCCGCCATGTTTCCGGTTTTGAGCCAATGCGGACGAGCCA
>DATCMG010000316.1:0-3644 GCA_036563555.1 Roseomonas sp.
CGGGGGTGGAGCCGACCGGCTCGGCTCCCACTTCCGCCATGCGGCGGCGCACATCCGGGTGCGCCGCGGCGGCGGCGATCTCGCGCTGGAGACGGGCGATGACCGGCTCCGGCGTGCGGGCGGGGGCGAAGAAGCCGTTCCAGCCCCGCAGCTCCATGTTGGGGAAGCCCTGTTCCCGCACCGTGGGCACGTCCGGCAGGGCGGCGGAGCGCTGGGCGGCCAAGGTCGCCATCGGGCGCAGCGATCCCGCGCGGACATGGGGGAGGGCGGTGGAGAGCTGGTCCCCGCCGAACTGGATGCGGCCCGCGACCATCTCCTGCACCAATGGCGCGGCACCGCGGAAGGGCACATGCTCCATCCTGATGCCGGCGTCGCGCTTCAGCACCTCGCCCGCCAGGTTCATGATGCTGCCCGGGCCGGTGGAGCCATAGAACAGGCCCGATTGCCCCTGCGCCTTGGCGAGGGCCACGAATTCCCTGAGGTCGCGCGCCTGCACGGCCGAGGATGCGACCAGCAGCATCGGCACATTGGCGCCGAGCGACACGGGGGCGAAGTCGCGCTCGATGTCATGCGGCGCGCGGTTGGCGAGCTGGAGCGCCGCGGTGGTGGAGGTGAAGGTCAGATTGTGGAAAAGGAGCGTGTAGCCGTCCGGCGCGGCCTTCGCGACCACATCCGCACCCAGCGAGCCGCCGGCGCCGCCGCGATTCTCGACCACCACGGGTTGGCCCAGCCCCTCCGTCATGCGCTGGGCGAAGAGCCGGGCGAGCATGTCTGTGGTGCCGCCCGCGGGGAAGGGCACGACCACGCGGATCGGCCGGTCCGGGAAGGCGGCGCCCTGGGCCTGGGCACCCTGCGGCAGTGCGGCGGCGAGGGAGGCCCCGAGCAGCAGTGCCCGGCGCCGGGTGAGCATGGCCATGACATTCCTCCGCTTCTTCCACCCGTGTCTCCGGGCGGTTTCGCGGGAGCCTAGATGGCTTCCGGGCGAGGCAGAACAGCTTCGGGGCGCCTGACGGGACGAGGAGCGCGCGCAATCCCGTGATACGGGCTGGCGGCTGGCGCCCCGCGCCGCCCTGCGCTAAGCCCCCCGCGCCCCCGAACCGGACCCCTGGATGCGTCATTTCCTGGATTTCGAGAAGCCGATTGCCGAGCTGGAAGGCCAGATCGAGGAGTTGCGCCGCACGACCGATGCGGGCGGCATCGACGTGGCCGACGAGGTCGGCCGCCTGCGCGACAAGGCCGAGAAGCTTCTCGTCACGACCTATGCCAAGCTCACGCCCTGGCAGAAGGCCCAGGTCGCGCGGCATCCCGACCGCCCGAAATGCCTCGCCTATATTGCCGGGCTGATCGAGGACTTCACGCCGCTCGCGGGGGATCGCGCCTTCGCCGACGATGCGGCCATGGTCGGCGGCCTCGGACACTTCCGCGGGCAGTCGGTCATGGTGCTCGGCATCGAGAAGGGCACGGATACCGAGAGCCGCATCAAGCATAATTTCGGCAGCCCGCGGCCGGAGGGCTACCGCAAGGCGCGCCGCCTGATGGAGTTGGCCGGGCGCTTCAACCTGCCCATCCTCTCCTTCGTCGACACCGCCGGCGCCTTCCCGGGCGTGGAGGCCGAGGCGCGCGGTCAGGCTGAGGCCATTGCCCGCTCCATCGAGGCGGGGCTCGAAGCGCCCGTGCCCTTCATCGCCACCATCATCGGGGAGGGCGGCTCGGGCGGCGCCATCGCCATCGCGGCGGCGGATCGGGTGCTGATGCTGGAGCACTCCATCTACAGCGTGATCAGCCCGGAAGGCTGCGCCAGCATTCTCTGGCGCGATTCCGCCCAGGCCGCGACGGCGGCCGAGGCCCTGCGCCTGACGGCCGAGGACCTGAAGCGCCTGAACCTGGTGGACAGCGTGGTGCCGGAGCCCATGGGCGGCGCGCATCGCGAGGCCGCCGCCATGGTCGCCACCGTGGGCGATCGTATCGAGGCCTGCCTTGCCCCGCTGCTCGCGCTGGACGGCGCCACGCTGCGCGCCCGCCGCCGCGAGAAGTTCCTGGAGATGGGACGAACCGGCATCGTGTGACCGCGCCGCGCCCGCCCTTGATCGTCGCGCTGCGCCTGTTGGTGGTGGCCGGCGTGCTGGCGCTGGCGGGAATGGTGCTGCTCGGCCTTCCGGGTGCTTTTTGGCTCGCCCTCGCCGCACCTCTGGCCGGGCTTCTGACCGGCCGAGTGGCGGAGGCGGATGCGGCCTGGCCGCTCGCGATTATCATCTCGCTGCTTTGGCCCTGGGCCCTGCCGCTCGCTTATCTCGCTGCCGCGCGCCTTGCCCGCGGTGGCCGGCGCGTCATTGCGACCCTTGCGGGTACCGCGGTGGCGGCGATGCTGCTCGCCCTGGCCTTCCAGCTTTCCGTGGGCCGGATCTGAGGCCGCGCCAGCCGCGTCAGCGATAATAGCCCCGGTGGTAGTACCGGCCGCGCGGCCCGTCATACCGCCCTCGATACCCGTGATAATCCCGCCGGCTTCGCGTGCTGCTGGCGATCGCCGCGCCCGCGATCGCGCCGACCAACCCGGCCGCCACCGCCGTTCCGACCTGCGCCTCCTGCTGCTGCTGGTAGACCTCGGCATTCGCGGCGGGGGCGAGGGCCTGGTAGTCCTGGCAGGCCTCCATGATGCCTTGCTGGCAAGCATAGGCGGCGTTGCTCGCCTGCTGCTGATAGATGCCCGGCCCGACGGGGGCGCAGCCTGCGGCGAGGCTTCCTGCCGTCAGCATGGCGGCGAGGCGGAAGCCGATGCGACGGGGTAGGGGGATCATGGTTTGACGTCCTCGCTCGGTATCAGGCAGGCAACGCAGCCGCTTTGGCAAGGTTACGGCTTCCCGCTTCGTTGCCGCAACGAGAACCGGCCTCCCCGTCTTGACGGGTGGGGGCCTGGGCCGCGACCCTGGCGCATGGCGGCCCGATCCCTCGAGTTCCGGCATCTCGAGGTCCTGCGCGCCCTGATGCGCACGGGGACGGCCACGGGCGCCGGCGCGCTGCTGGGCGTCTCCCAACCCGCCATCAGCCGCCTGCTGGCTCAAACCGAGTCCCTGGCCGGCTTTCCACTTTTCGAGCGGGTGCGGGGACGCCTGGTGCCCACCGCCCTGGCCCATGCCCTGCACGAGGAGGCCGAGCGCGTCTTCATCGGTATCGAGGAGATCTCGGCCCTCACCGAGCGCCTGCGCCGCCGCGCGCCCCGCCGGGTGATGATCGCCTCGATCCCGGTCCTTACCCTTTCGGTGCTGCCCCGTGCGGCCCTGGCTTGGCGAAACGCGCGGCGCCCCGAGGCCCTGGCGATCCACTCCCGCACGGTGGGGGGCGTGCTGGGCATGGTCGCGTCGCGCCAGGCTGATCTCGGCCTCGGCACCAATGTGCCCCGCGTGCCTGGCGTGCGCTCCGCCCTGCTGGCCCGCGCCCGTGCCTTCTGCGCCATGGCCCCCGGCCACCGCCTGGCGGCGCTGGATGTGGTGCGCGCCGCCGACCTCGACGGCGAGCCCTATATCGCTCTGTCGCGCGAGGAAGGGCGCCAGGCCCTGGTGGATGCGGCGCTGGAAGGCAGCAATGCCCGCCCGCTGGAAGTGGCCGAATGCCGCATGACCAGCGGCGCCGCCGCCATGGCCGCGGCC
>DATCMG010000317.1:0-2745 GCA_036563555.1 Roseomonas sp.
GGCCGCCGCATGGCCCGGCTCGGCGCCCATCCCCGCCTGGCCCGGGTGATGGTTGAGACCCGGACCCCAGGGGAAGGCGCGCTCGCCGCCGATCTCGCCGCCCTGCTTGAGGAACGCGACCCCATCCGCAACCGCGAGGCCCCCTCGGATCTCCATCTCCGCCTCGACCTTCTCCATGGCGGCGACCACCCGGAGGCCGACCGCGCCACCGTCCAGCGCATCCGCAGGACCGCCCAGCTTCATCGCCGCCGCCTCTCCATCCCCGAGCGCACCCCGCCCGAGGGCGATCCTGCCGCCTTGCTGGCCGCAGGCTTCCCCGACCGGATCGCCGCCCGCCGCGGCACGATGGAGGGCGCCTTCCGCCTCGCCTCCGGCCAGGGCGCACGCCTTGGAGCCACCGACCCGCTCCGCAAGGCTCCCCTCCTCGCCGTGGCCGCGCTGGAACTGGCCGGCACCGAGGGCCGCATCCGCATGGCCGCGCCGCTCGACCGCGCCGCCCTCGAAGCCCGCTTCCCCGACCGCTTCCTGCGGGAGGAGGTGACGGAGTTCGACCCCCGCACCAACGCCGTCGTGGCCCGGAAGCGCCTTCGCTTCGGCCCGCTGGTGCTGGAGGAATCCAACCTCCCGCATGCCGACCCCGCAGCGGTCGCCGAGGCCCTGGCCCGCGCCGCCGCCAGCCGCGCCTTCCGCGACCTCGACTGGACCAAGGGCGCCACCCAGCTCCGCGCCCGTCTCCGCTGGGCGCATGCGACGGAGGGCGCCCCCTGGCCCGATGCCTCGGATGCCACCCTGGCGGCCAGCGCCGCCGAATGGCTCGCCCCCCATCTGCACGGCCTGTCCCGCCTGTCGGAGCTGCGTGGGCTGGACATCGCGGCGATCCTCCAATCCCTCATTCCCTGGGACCAGCGCCGGCGCCTGGATTCGGAACTCCCCCCGCGTGTGGACCTGCCCGAAGGCCGCTCGGCCAGCATCGATTACGACCGCGAGGTCCCGGCCCTGGAGGCCCGTGCCCAGCATCTTTTCGGCCTTGTGGCACCCCCGCCCCTGATGGGCGGCCGCATCCCGCTGCAGGTCTCGCTGCTCTCCCCGGCCGGGCGGCCGATCGCCGTCACCTCGGACCTCGCGGGGTTCTGGCGGGGCGGCTGGGCGGAGGTCCGGCGGGAGATGCGGGGGCGGTATCCAAAGCACGCCTGGCCGGAAGACCCTTCGCAACCGGCATGATGTCTTGAACAGAGCGGGATCATTCCCTCTCTATGTCGAGGAAATTTCCTCGCCGCGCCTCCGGAGAGTCGGAACACCCATGCTTCAGCCCTTGCCTCGCCGTGCCGCCCTGCTCGGCTTCGCGGCCCTCGCCGTCGCGCCGGGCTGCACGCCTCATGGCGCCGAGGCCCAGACCCCGCGCATGACCGTGCTTCCGGACTTCGCCGACCTCGCCCAGGCCGTGCTGCCGGCCGTGGTGAATATCGCGGTGACCGGCGAGCAATCCTCCCAGATCCCGCCCGAGCTGCGCGGCACGCCCTTCGAGCGCTATTTCCGCGAGCGGCGCGGGCGCCAGCAGGTCCAGGGTGCCGGCTCCGGCTTCATCATCGACCCCTCCGGCTATGTGGTGACCAACAACCATGTCGTCGGCTCCGCCGCGCGCGTGATCGTCTCCCTCCAGGACGGAAGCGAGCACCCGGCCCGCGTGGTCGGCACGGATGAGCTGACCGACCTTGCCCTGCTGCGGATCGAGACCCGCGTGCCGCTGACCGCCGTGCCCTGGGGCAGCACCCCCGTGCGCGTGGGCCAGTGGGTGATGGCCGCCGGCAACCCCTTCGGCCTTGGCGGCTCGGTGACCACCGGCATCGTCTCCGCCCGCGGCCGCGAGATCGGCGCCGGGCCTTTCGACGACTTCATCCAGACGGATGCCGCCATCAACCCCGGCAATTCCGGCGGCCCGCTCTTCAACACGTCGGGCGAGGTGATCGGCATCAACACCGCCATCTACTCCCCCTCCGGCGCCAGCGCCGGCATCGGCTTCGCGACACCCTCCGATCTCGCCAGGGGGGTGATCGAGCAGCTTCGCCGGGATGGCCGGGTGGAGCGCGGCTGGCTGGGCGTGGCGGTGCAGGATACGGGCAGCGATGCCCCGCGCGGCCGGCGCGGCGTGCAGATCCAGGGCGTGGAACGCAACTCGCCCGCCGCCCGCGCCGGGCTGCGCCAGGGCGATCTGGTGACGGCCCTGAACGGCGACCGCATCGAGACCTCCCGGGCGCTGATCCGCACCATCGCGGGCGTCACGCCGGGGCAGAGCGTGCGGCTGACCCTGCTGCGCGAAGGGCGTAGCCAGGACATCAACGTGCAGGTGGGGCGGCGGCCGCCGGGGACCGGGACGCCGCAATAGGCTGCCCACCTTGCGCGGGACCCCGGGCCATGACGCTATGGCGGTCTTGGGGCCGGCTCGTGCCGGGCTGCCTCCCCAACACCGGAGTTAGAAGAACGCCGTGCGAATCCTCCTCGTCGAGGACGACCCCGAGGTCGCCCGCTTCGTCCGCAAGGGCCTGACCGAGGCCGGCCACAGCGTCGAGCACCGCGACAACGGCCGGGACGGCCTCTTCGCCGCCGCCGGCGAGCCTTTCGACTTGTTGGTGCTGGACCGCATGCTGCCCGGCGGCGTCGACGGCTTGCGCCTGGTCGAGACACTCCGCGCCCAGGACAACCGCACCCCCGTCCTCTTCCTCACAGCCCTCTCGGCGGTGGATGAGC
>DATCMG010000435.1:0-5466 GCA_036563555.1 Roseomonas sp.
CTCAAACGCCTGATGTCGCGCGTCCCGGTTTCATGGTCGATGATCCCCGCGGCCATGAAGAGCGAGGCCTTGAAGGTCGCGTGGTTCAGGGTGTGGAAGATGGCCGCCACCATGGCGAGGTCGCTGTTGAGGCCGAGCAGCAGCGTGATCAGCCCGAGATGGCTGATGGTCGAATAGGCGAGCAGGCCCTTCAGGTCGTGCTGGAAGATGGCGACATAGGCGCCGAGCAACAGGGTGATCAGGCCCGCCGATCCGACGATCCAGAACCAGGCATCCGTTCCCGCCATCACCGGCCAGAGCCGGGCCATGAGGAAAATGCCGGCCTTCACCAGCGTGGCCGAGTGCAGATAGGCCGAGACGGGCGTCGGCGCCGACATGGCGTGCGGCAGCCAGAAATGGAAGGGAAACTGCGCGCTCTTGGTCAGGGCGCCCAGCAGGATGAGGATGAGCGCCGGTAGATAGAGGCCGTGCTCGCGGATGCGGTCGCCTGACACCAGGACGACATCGAGGTCATAGCTGCCGACGATGTGGCCGAGCACCAGCAGGCCGGCGAAGAGCGCCAGCCCACCCGTGGCGGTGATGGTCAGGGCCATGCGCGCACCTTCACGCGCCGCGGCGGTGTGGTGCCAGTATCCGATCAGCAGGAAGGAAAAAAGGCTGGTCAATTCCCAGAAGAAGGCGAGCTGGATCAGGTTCCCCGACAGCACAAGCCCTGTCATGGAGCCCATGAAGGCAAGAAGGAAGGCGAAGAAGCGCGGGACCGGATCTTCCGAAGACATGTAGTAGCGCGCGTAAAGCACCACCAGGAAGCCAATGCCGCTCACCAGCGCCGCGAAGGCCCAGGCAAAGCCGTCCAGCCGCAGCACGAGGTTGAGCCCGAGGCTGGGCATCCAGGCGATCTCGTGACGCAGCACGCCACCAGCCGAGACCGTGGAATAGAAGACCCAGAGCAGGAGGAAGCAGGCCAATGTGACGCCGCTGGCGAGCCAGGCCGCGGCGTTGCGGGCATTGGTGGGAAGCAGTCCGGCGGCCACCGCACCGGCGAAGGGCATGCCAATGGCCGCCAGGAGGAGAATGTCTTCCGGCATTACGTCCCTTTATCGATCGGACTGGCAAAGGAATGACCCGGCGGCCCCGGGGAGTGGTGGCCGCGCCATTCAGGGGGAATTGCAGCGGCGCATCACGCCGTCCCGGGCGCCTCGGACGGCCCCACGAGCCCCGACTGCCGCAGAAGGTCCAGCGCCTCCTCAGGAGATTTCGCATGCCGCAACTGGCGTGGCGTCTGCGACCCGCGCAGCACCCGGCAGATGTCGGACAGAGCCGGCAGGAACCCCTCGGGTGAAGCGGTCGGCCATATTACGAGAAAGACGAGATCGACGGGCTCCCCATCCTTGGCGTCAAACTCGATCGGGCGGCGCAGGCGTGCGAGCAGCGCAAGCGGGGCGTCGATGCCGTCGAGCCGCGCATGGGGGAGGGCGATACCCCGGCCGAGTGCCGTCGAGCCCAGCTGCTCGCGGGCCTGCACGGCGTCAAAGACCTCCTGCTCCGGGCGGCCGACCCGCCTTGCGGCCTCAGCCGACAGGCTGTGGAGCAGGCCCGACTTGCTGGTCGGGCTCATGTCCAGGACACCATCTGCGGAAAACAAACCCGTAATTCCCATTGCTTTCCCCTCGCGGGCCCATGGCCTGTCCTGCGGAGCCGCTGCCACCTGTCACCCCTTCCTCATGGGGGCACAGGCCGAAGAAAGCCAATAAAGATGCGATGTCCAGCTCTCCGGGTGCGGGCGAACCCCCGCCTTGCGGCGCGCGGGCTCCGCCCATGCCGGCCCCCCGGCAGGAATTCACGGTGGGCGACACCGTAACGGCGCAGCCCACCTGTGCTGCACCCCGCGCCGCCAGGATCAGCTCAGCCCTCCCTCAGACCTCCATTCCGGCCGTCTGCAGGAGGGTTGCGAAGGCCAGCTGCATGTCGTGCAGCGTCTGCCCCGGCTCCACATCCACCCATTCATCCAGCGAATGCGCCCCGGCCCCAGCCCCCGCGCTGACCGCGATACCCGGGATGCCGAGGGAGATCGGGATGCTGGCATCGGTGGAGCTGGCCACCGTCTTCGGCGAGAAACCGAGCGCCCGGGCGGCGGCGGTCGCGTTCGCCACCAGCTCGCTGTCCCCGTCGATCGCGCCGGCGGGGCGGTCGCCGATCTGCTTCCATTCCACCGTCACCGCGCCCTTGGCGGTGCTGCGCGCGGCATTCTCCGTCTCCACGGCCTTCTGCACGATGCCCTTGAAGGCGTGGTCGATGCGCTGCAACTCCTGCGCGGAATCGGAGCGCAGATCCACCTCCAGCCATACCTCATTCGGGATGGAGTTCACCGAGGTGCCGCCGCCGATCACGCTGGCGCTGAAGGTCGTGCGCGGTGCCGATGGCACCTCCATGCGCGACAGGCCCGCGATCGCCTCGGCGAGCGCGAAAGAGGGGCTGACGAGGCCGAAATCCATGAAGCTGTGCCCGCCGGGGCCGCGGAAGGTCACGCGGTAGCGCAGCGATCCCGTGGCGCCGGACACGATGGTGCCCATGCCCATCGGCCCCTCCACCGAGATGAAGGCGGCGATGCGCCCGGCATAGCGGCCCTTGGTGAAGAGGAAGCGGATGCCGCGCAGGTCGCCCAGCCCTTCCTCTCCCACATTTCCCACGAACAGGATGTCGTGCCTGGTCTTGATCCCCGCCGCATCCATGGCGCGCAGGAAGGCGAGGTTCATCGCCAGGCTGCGCGTGTCGTCGCCGATGCCGGGGGCATAGAGCCGCGTGCCCTCGCGCCGCACCTTGAGGTCGGTGCCGGGCGGGAAGACCGTGTCCAGATGCGCCGCGACGACAATGAGCGAGCCATTGCCGAGCCCGCGGCGGAGGCCCATCACATTGCCCTCCGCATCCATCTCGCATTCCTCGAGCCCGGCTTCCCGCAGCATCCCGAGATAGGCGCGCCCGCGCTCCTCCTCCTGGAAGAAGGGGGCCGGGATCTCGGTCAGCCGGATGGTCTCGTCGACGAAGCGCTCATGCCCCAAGGCGAGGTGCCGCAGCGCCTCCTGATAGGCTGCGCTCTTCATCACCTGCTCGACCATAATCGGACCCCTTCTGCGGAACCCGATGCCCATGCGACGGCCGGGCCGCGATGTCCAGCGCTACAATCCCATCGACCGCCGCGTCGCCAGGTGGAGCGGGTTGCTCGGCTCGCCGAAGTCGAAGACGAGGTCGAAATGGTTCGATCCGGGCCGGGGCGGCACGATCCCGGCATCGCAGCCCGCCTCGCGCAGCGCGCCCGCGAAATCGGTGGTCTGCCGCTTGAACTCCGCCGTCTCCGTGTCGCCATAGGCCAGCACCACGGGCAGGCTGGTGGGCAGCGGCAGGAGGGCCGGGCTGTTCCGCGCCGCCCCCACCGGATCCAGTGACATCCAGGCATTTATATGCGTATGCGGAATGGGTGTGAGATCGAACAGGCCGGAGAGCAGCGTCGCCCCGGCCACTGCCTGCGCCGGCAGGCCCAATCCCTCCTGCCAGCCCGGCGCCATGAGCATCGCGGCCAGATGCCCCCCCGCGCTGCTGCCCGCCACGTAAATGCGCGCGGGATCGCCGCCGAAGCGCGCAATGTTGGCATGCACCCAGGCGAGGGCGCGGCGGCACTCGTCGACGATCCGGTCCAGGCTCGCCGCGGGTGCCAGCGTGTAGTTCACCGAGACGACGCAGGCGCCCGCCGTGACGAAGGCCGGTGCCATCGATCCCGCATCCGCCGAATCCAGCGCGCGCCAGTAGCCGCCATGGATGAAGAGGAGCACGGGGGCGGGGTTGGCCTCGGCCGGATAGATGTCCAGCCGCTCCGGCTCCGTCGGGCCATAGGAGTGGGTGGACCATTCCAGCACGGCCTTGGCCGCGTCCGTTCGGCTGCGATACGCGGCCATGATGTCGAGGACGTTCGGGGTGGTGGCGCGGGCGTTGTATTCGATGTCCAGCGCCGCCGCGTCCATGCCGCGGTACATGCCTACACTCCGATCCAGGCGCGCACGCGGGCGGAATCGCGGTCCAGCTCCTCGCCCGTGCCGCTCCACACCGTGCGTCCCTTCTCCAGCACCGTGTGCCGGTCGGCCAGGCGGCGCAGCGCGGCGAGCGTCTTGTCGATCAGCAGGATCGCCTGGCCTTCGGCCTTGAGGGCTGCGAGCGTCGTCCAGATCTCGGCGCGGATCACCGGGGCGAGCCCCTCGGTCGCCTCATCGAGGATCAACAGATGCGGGTTGGTCATCAGCGCGCGCCCGATCGCCAGCATCTGCTGTTCCCCGCCCGATAGCGTGCGGGCCGACTGGCCGGATCGCTCGCGCAAGCGGGGGAACAGCGCGAAGACCCGCTCCAGCGTCCAGGGGCGCGCCGCCTTCTCGCGGTCGGCCGCCGTGGCGACGAGATTTTCGCGCACTGTCAGCGTTGGGAAGACCTGCCGTCCCTCCGGCACCAATCCGATGCCGCGCCGCGCCACCCCCTCGGGCGGCAGGCCCGACACCACGGCGCCGCGGAACTCCACCCGACCGCCACGAGGCGGATTCAGCCCCATGATGGCGCGCACCGTCGTCGTCTTGCCCATGCCGTTGCGGCCGAGCAGCGTCACCACCTCGCCCGGGCCGACGCGCAGGTTCACGTCGAACAACACCTCGGCGCCGCCATAGCCGGCCCGGAGGCTCTCCACCACCAGCATCAGACCGCCTCCTCCTCGGAGAGGTAGGCGGCGCGTACCTGGGAATCGGCCCGGATTTCCTGCGGCGTACCGGAGGCGATACAATGTCCATAAACCAGCACGGAGATGCGGTCGGCCAGGCTGAACACCGCATCCATGTCGTGCTCCACCAGCAGCATCGGGATACTGCCCTTCAGCCCGCGCAGCACCTCGGTCATGCGCAGGCTCTCGCTCGCGCCCAGCCCGGCCATGGGCTCGTCCAGCAGCAGCATGCGCGGCCCCGTGGCCAGCGCGACCGCCAGTTCAAGCTGCTTGCGCTCGCCATGCGAGAGATCGGCCACCGGCAGGCCCCAGCGCGCGCGCGGCAGCCCGACCTGGTCCAGCGCCGCCCGCGCCGGATCGCGCAGCCGCGGATCGCGGGATGCGTCGCGCCAGAAGCGGAAGCCGTGCCCCACCCGCACCTGCACGGCGAGCGCGACATTATCCTCCGCCGTGTCGTCCTCCAGCAGTTGCGTGATCTGGAAGGTCCGCGACAAGCCGCGCCGCACGCGGGCGGGCGCCGAAAGGCGCGTGATCTCCTGCCCCATGAACAGGATGCGTCCCGAATCCGGCGCGATCTCCCCCATGATCTGGCCGATGGCGGTGGTCTTGCCCGCGCCGTTCGGGCCGATCAGCGCGTGCAGCTCACCCGGCAACACGTTGATCGACAGGTCGTCGGTCGCCGTCAGCCCGCCGAAGCGCTTGACCAGATGCTG
>DATCMG010000342.1:0-7960 GCA_036563555.1 Roseomonas sp.
GCCTTTCGACACGGAGCGCGACCTCCAGCCCATATCCCTCGTTGCCACCGCACCCGTCATCCTAGTGACGAATCCCGAGTTTCCGCCGAGAACGGCAAAGGAGCTCATCGATTACGCCCGGGCCCATCCAGGCGCGGTCAACTTCGCCTCCGGTGGCAACGGTGCCTCCACTCACTTGTCAGGCGAGATGCTGCGCTCGGTCGCCAAGATTGATATCCTGCATGTTCCCTACAGCGGCACGGGGCCGGGGGTGACGGCACTGCTCGGCGGGCAGACGCAGATGATGTTCGCGGGCATCAGTTCCACCCGCCAGCACGTTGAAACTGGCCGCCTTCGGGCGCTCGCACTGACGGGCAACCAGCGCTCCCCCGCCCTGCCCGACGTGCCCACTTTCGGGGAGGCCGGGCTGCCCGAGATGAACGCCGAGACGATCTGGGGCCTCTGGGCCCCCACTGGCACACCGCCCGCGGTCGGGGAGCGCCTATCGCGCGAGATAGCGGCGGTGCTTGCGGTGCCCGACATCAGGACCAAGGCCGTGGATCTTGGCTTCGTTTCTGTTGGCTCAACTCCGGCTGAGTTCGCGGCCCGCTTCAAGCGCGAACTGGAGACCTGGGGGCCAATCGTCCGCCAATCCGGCGCGAAGGCGGGCTGAACGCATGGCGGCACCTCGTCTTTCAGATCTGTCCGGCAAGGTCGTCCTGATCTCTGGTGGTGGGGGCGGTATTGGCAGCGCGGCAGCCCGCGCCTTTGCCGCCACTGGGGCGGCCGTTGCTGTCCTGGACCATCGCACGGACCGCGCTGAGGCTGCGGTGGAGAGCGTGCGACGGGCGGGCGGGCAGGCCATGCCGCTCGATGCAGACGTTACCTCCGATGCGAGTGTCGCGGCGGCGGTGGCCTCAACGCTCACGCATTTCGGGCGGCTGGACGTGCTCTACAACACCGCGGGCGGTACCGACCCAGCGGATGGCCCGGTGACCGAGGTGCCACTCGACGTCTTCGAGCGCACCATGAACCTCGACTTGCGCGGAACCTTTCTCTGCTGCCGTCACGCGATCCCTGCCATCATCGCCACCGGCGGCGGCGCGGTGATCAACATGTCCTCCGGTGCCGCGCTGCGTGGAGCCAGCCCCTTTCACGTCTACAGCGCAGCGAAGGGCGCAATCCTCTCGCTCACCCGCGCGCTGGCCGGCCATTACGCCAAGCAGGGCGTACGCGTGAACGCCATCGCTTCGGGCCGCGTCATGACGGAGCGTATCCTGCGCGACTGGGGAACGCTGGACCCAGCCGACGAGGGCCGCGACCCGCAGAACCCGGCGGCGAGGGCCCGCGAGTATCCCTTCTGGGTCGGCGATCCCGAGCATATCGCGGCGACCGCGGTGTTCCTCGCCTCTGACGCGGCCAGGATGATCACGGGCGCAACCATCCCCGCGGATGGGGGGCGCTCGTCCTACTGAATCAGCGCAGAAAACAGAAAGACGACCGGGACGAACGCTCTGCACCAAGAGGAGACGTGACACCTTGCCACAGTCCAGCTTCGCGCTTCCGCGCAGGACCCTGTTCGGGTTGGTACCGGGCGCCGCCCTCGCCTTGCGTGCGGAGGCGCAGCCCTCCGCCTGGCCCAACCGCGGCATCCGGATCCTCGTTGGCTACCCGGCGGGCGGGGCGAACGACCTCGTAGCCCGCGCTATCGCAGCGCCCCTCTCCGAGACGCTCGGGCAGCCCGTCGTCGTCGAGAACCGAACCGGCGCCGCCGGCGCCATCGGGGCGGAGGCCGCCGCCAAGGCAGCGCCGGACGGCTACACGCTCTACATGATGTCCAGCGCGCAGGTGCTGGCGCCGAGCATTCGGCGCAACCTCCCCTTCGACCCCGTGCGCGACTTCACCCCGGTCGCGCTTGGGGCGCGCTCCCCCTACTACCTCGTGGTCCATTCCTCCGTGCCGGCGCGCAGCGTGGCGGAGTTGGTTGCGCTTGCGAAGGCGAAGCCGGGCAGCATGAGCTACGCCTCCTCGGGCGTGGGCGCAGGGCCGCACCTGACGATGAGCCTGTTCATGAGCGTGGCCGGTATCGAGTTCGACCACGTTCCCTATCGGGGCGATGCCGACGCAATGATCGACCTCACTTCGGGTCGGGTCCCTGTCTCCTTCATCTCCGTCGCGGCAACCTACCCACACATCCAATCCGGCGCCCTTCGTGCCCTGGCGGTATCGAGCGCGGAACGGCTGCCGCTAACACCCGAAGTGCCCACCGTGGCGGAGAGCGGCTATCCCGGCTTTGACCTGGATGCCTGGTGGGGCCTGGTCGGCCCGGCCGACCTTCTGCCTGCGATCGTGGAGAAGGTCGCCGCGGCGGTCCGCCCCATTCTCGACTCGCCCGCCTTCGCCGCCCGCTTCGCCACCCTCGGCGTGGTCCCGGGCAAGCAGGGCCCCGCCGCCTTCGCCGAGCTCATCCGGAACGACAGGGTGCGCTTCGGCGAGATCGTCCGCACCGCAAAAATCCCAATACACGACTAGCACATTTCAAGAGGAAGACATGACCGAGGCATCAAGCTTCACCACGAGTGATGGCCAGACGATCGCTTTTTACGTCGATGACTTTACCGACCCCTGGCGCGAGGCGCCGGTCATGTTCCTGCTGCACTCCGCTATGGGGAACTCGCAGCGCTTCTACTCCTGGGTGCCGGGCCTCGCCCGGCACTTCCGGCTGGTCCGCATGGACCTGCGTGGACACGGCGCCTCGAGCGTCCCTGCGCCCTCGGTCCCGCTCAGCATGGAGCGGCTAGTGGATGACGTGGAGGAGCTGATGGCGCTGCTCGGCGTCGAGAAGGTGCATGTGACCGCCAATTCCGCCGGCGGCTACGTTGCGCAGAACCTTGCCATCCGCTCGCCCAACAAGGTGCTCAGCATGGCCGTGGTCGGCTCCACCCCAGGCCTCAGCCCGGAGGCTCTCCAGTGGCTCCCGCGCATCGAGAAGGAGGGCCTGCGCCCCTTCCTGACGGACACCATCCACATGCGCTTCGACCTCGCGAGCACCGATCCCGGCATGGTCAATTGGTTTCTGGACCAGACCGGCGAGAACGACCAGGACTGGGTGGTCCGCTTCATTGGCTACGCGGCCACCCAGGACTGGAGCGACCAACTCCACCGCATCCGCTGCCCAAGCCTCGTGATCCTTCCCGGTGCGGAAACGGTGGGCGCCGCCACCCTCTACGACACGATGAGGGACCGGATCCCGGACGTGCGGATGATCGCCTACGAGCACATGCCCCATAACATCGCTGATATGATGCCCGACCGATGCGTATCGGACATTCTGGCCTTCCAACGCGACAAGTTCGGCTATCCGAAGGCCTGAGCGCGATGCGCCATCTCCCCGGCTCGCTCGAGTGCGGCCCGCCGGAGACGCTGGAGACGTTCCGCAAGATCGCCACCAGCTATGGCTTCGTTGACAACCTTCTCCGCTCGCCCGGTCATGCGCCGCAAGGCCTTCACATGTACGCTCTCTGCGACCTAACCCCCGCCTTCGGCACGTCGCAGGGCGGGCTGAACCGGCACTTCTCACCCCGGCAGGCCACGGAAGTCGCGTTGCCGGCGACATATCATCTCTTCGCCGCCTCGCTGATCGTGGGCATGGGCGTGGAGACGGAACCACCCGAGGGTCCTGGCCATCGAGGTTGCGTGGCAGCGCCAGCCCGCGACGCGGACGGGCAGGTCCAGGGCACCCCCATGGAGGCGGGCCCGCGCCCGCACGGAGCCTGACCATGCGCCTTCCGGATGCCGATCCTGGCCAATCCCCCAAGCTGCACGCCATCTTCAGCGACTTCGAGAGGACGCGCGGACGCGGCATCTCGAACGTCATGAAGTCCTTCGCTCATGCCCCGGACGGGCTGGAGCTCATCGAGGCACTCGGGCGTTATTGCCGCTACGGCACAGAATTGTCGGAGCTGCAGAAGGAGCTTGTCATCCTGATCACCGGCCGCGCAGTGCCCTATGCCTGGGCCCACCACGCACCACTTGGCCTCGAGGCCGGGATGACGCAGGCGCAGCTCAACACCATCCAGGCGGGTCGCGTGCCGACAGAGTTGACGCCGACCGATCAGGCAATTGCCGAATACGTCCTCGCCTACACGACACTCCGCGGCGTGCCGGAGGCGGTCTTTGCCCGGCTGACGGGGCTGCTCTCGCCGCGCCAGGTCACCGATGTGAACATCATCGCCGGCTACTACCTGTGCATCGCAGCCAGCATCATCGGCATGGACGTGCAGTTCGACCCGGACCTGCTGCCGGCCGGGGGCAAGGGATGACCATGATCCATCGGCGTACCCTCACGGTCGCCGCTTTGCTCGCGCCGGGCTTCGCCCATGCGCAGGACCGCGGGCCCTGGCCCATCCGGCCCGTCACCGTCATCGTCGCCTACCCCGCGGGCGGCGCGAACGATATCGTCGCCCGCGCCGTGGGGGAGGCCATGCGGTCGATCCTTGGTCAGCCGGTCGTCATCGAGAACCGCGGCGGGGCGGCCGGCGCCATCGGCGCTGCCCAGGCTGCGCGCGCGGCGCCGGACGGCTACACGCTGCTAATGGCGGCCGGCGCGCACACCCTGGCGCCCGCGTTACAGAAGAACCTTCCCTACGACATCATCACGGACTTCCGGCCGATCAGCCGCGTCGCCGCCTCCAGCTTCATGCTGGTGACCCGCAATGACCTGGGCGCGGACGGAGTGCCGGCGCTGGTAGCCATGGCCCGCGCCGCGCCGGGGCGGCTGAACTACGCCTCCTCCGGCGCCGGGGCACCGCCGCACCTCGCCGCCGTGCTGTTCCAGGACATGACGGGCACCCGGATGGAGCACGTGCCCTATGCCGGCGACACCCCGGCCCTGATCGACCTCGCGGCGAGTCATGTGGATCTCGGCTTCATGTCGCTGTCCGCGGTGAAGGGACTGGTGGATGGCGGTCGCATTCGCGCCCTGGCCGTCACCGACCCACAACGCAACCCGATCTATCCGAACATCCCCACGGTGGCGGAGGGTGGGCTGCCCGGCTACGAGGTAGGAACATGGTGGGGGCTGCTGGCACCGCGCGGCACGCCGGACGAACCGGTGCGACGGATGCATGAGGCCGTCGTCCGGGCGCTGCGTCAGCCGGAGGTGCTATCCCGCTTCACCGAACTCGGCATCAACGCCGTCGGCAGCACGCCGGAGGAGTTCGGCGCCCGCATCCGGGCGGACGTGGACCGCTTCGCGCAGATCGTCCAGCGTGCCGGGATCAGCCCGTAGTTGGCGGGGTGTCCACCTGCGCGATCAGTGCGGCATTGGCCGGGGCATCGATGCCCCGTCGCCGGGCCTGCTCCACCACGGCTCCATTGATCAGGGACGCCTCGGTCCGGCGGCCGCGGCGGCGATCCTGCGCCATGCCGCTGAGGGCAGTCGGGTTCATCTTCTCCCCGTAGCGGATCAGCCCCGCCTCCAAGGCGGCGGCCGCGCCGGGCTCACGTCCGGTCGCCGCCACCCATGTGGCGCCCGGAATGCCGCAAACCGGGTCCAGCGATACGCCGGCCGCGTCTGCGACCGTCACCACCTCCAGCGCCAGCGCCGTCATGTCTGCCCGCAGTGCCGGATCGAGGAACAGGTCCCGAATGGGGCGCTGGTGCAGGGCCGAGAGCGCCGACGTCATGCTATTGAAAACGAGTTTCGTCCATCGCGCCGCCGCCAGGTCATCCACGGACTCTGCCCGGTCGACCTGGCCCAGCAGCGTGGTCAACGCGGTCAGGCGCGGCGTGGGCGGGCCCGAGACCTCCCCCAGCCGGAAGGTAGCGGGGCCTCCGTCGTGGCGTGCGCGGTGGCGCTGCATCTCGCCGGGCCGCACGAGGTTGGCAAAGAGGCCGGTGACGATGCAGCCCATGACCCGCTCCGCGCCCAGCGCTTCCGCCATCGTCAGGTCCGCGAGCGCGTTGAGGGTGACGAGGTAGGGGCCGTGGTAGTGGGCCTCCAGCGCCGCCACGGCCGCAGGGGCGTCTGCCAGCTTGGTGCAGAGCATGACAAGACGCGGCGCCAGCGCCCCGACCTCCGCCGGCACCGCGATCGTCCGCAGCGGGACGGTGAAGCGTCCGGCCGGCTCCTCGACCGTCATCCCGGCCGTCCGGATCGCCGCGCGGTTGGGCTCCCACGGCTCCAGCACGACGATGGGCTCGCCAGCCCGCGCCAGATGTGCCGCGATGTAGCCACCGACAGCGCCGGCGCCTACGACGAGGATCGGCAAGTCGCCGGCGGTCGGATCGCTCATGTGGAAGGAATCCCCTGATGACCGCCCGATCCTACCACCCGCGTCTCGTTTCAGCATGAGGTACGCGCCGGGCCATGCGCGGGAGTGGGTGCGCGCCACGCTGCGCGGCTATCTCGCCGTTCTCTACACACCCTTCCGCGAGGATGGCGCGATGGACGAGGCGGGGTTACGCCACAACGTGCGCGCCACCCTAGCCTTGCCAGGGGTCACCGGCCTGTCCGTGAACACACTGCACCAGGAGTTCTGGACCCTCACGGATCACGAGCGGAAGCGATTGGTCGAGGTCGTGCTGGACGAGGTGGGCGGGCACGCGCCGGTGGTGATCGGCTGCTCCGACCCGTCCGCTGCGCAGGCGGTCGATTTCGCGCGCCATGCCACGTCCGCGGGGGCGGATCTCGTCATGGTCTGGCCGCCTTATTACGGGCCGCGGTCGGCGGCCGGAGTGCGCGACTACTACGCATATGTGGCGGCGCGCATCGACATCGGGATGATGGTCTACAGCACGACGCTGTCGGAGCTCGGCTTCTACCTTGCGCCGGATCAGGTGGAGGCGCTGCTGTCGCTGCGACCGGTCTGCGCGGTGCAGAATACCACGCTGAACCTTGCGCAGCACGCCGCCATGGTGGAGCGCGTCGGGGACCGGATCGCGGTCGCCACCTCGCTGGAGGAATACCACCTGCACGGGCAGCTCGCCTTTCCGGACCGCGCCGCGCGCTTCATGATCGGTTCGTCGCGGCCGGTCTTCTGCCAGAGCGCGGAGCACCCGCATTGCGGGCGCTTCGTGGAGGCGGCGGAGCGCGGCGACTGGGTGGAGGCGGCGCGCCACGTCCGCACCCTCTCAGCCATCGCCGACAGGCTGCAGAGCCGCTACTTTGCCCGTGGCTTTCACCACGTCGCCCTGTTCAAGGCCCTGGCTGGACTGGGAGGTATGCGGACTGGCGGCGTGCGCCCGGGCGTGGCGCCCTGCGAACCAGCCGAACTGGCGGAGTGCGTGGCCGTTCTGCGGGAGGTGGGACTGCTCCCCTCCTCTACACCTGAAGGTTCAGCGACTCGATGATCCGGTGCCAGACGGCGATCTGCGCCCGGATGGCTTCGGGAGAGCCGCTCTGGGCCTTTGCGCTTCGCCGGGCAGGCCGGGGTGCATGGCGCCACGCGGCATTGTCACATTTTGTGTGGCGGCTTGGTGTGCTCGTCGCCAGAGTGGCCATGCGATGGCGTGCGCGTGGTGGCTTTTCCGTTGGGCGAGGCGGATTGCTACGCGGCGGACCTCCTGGATGGACCAGCGGACGAGTTCCCGTCCTTGCGACTCACGCGGGCTGAGGTTTGCTCATCTTCCACGTTTGCGTGGTGTCGGATCACCGCCATCATGGCGAAAGCCAGCATCACCAGCGACACGTGCCGATGCCAGCCGTGCCAGGAGCGTGTTTCGTTGTGGGTCAGGCCGAGTTCGTTCTTGGCGGTCTCGAAGCTGTCCTCGATGGCCCAGCGATGCCCCTCGACGGCAGCGAGTGTCTCGATCGGCGTTCCGGCCGGGCACCAGGTCGTGAAGTAGGCCAACTCGCCATCAAGTGCAAAGGTATGGATTTGATCTGACAGACGGGTGTGAAGTGGTGGGCCTCTGACCTGCCGGGAGGCCGGCGGGCGTCGAATGCGGAGGTCATGATGACCCGCGAGCAGAAGGTAAT
>DATCMG010000350.1:0-5260 GCA_036563555.1 Roseomonas sp.
ACCAGCGCGACCAAAGCGAGGCCAGGGCGCGGTCCTCCGCGGCGGGCCTGTGCCGCCGGGCTGTGGCGAGTAGTGCCGCGACTCCTCCCTGCTCCAGCAGGAGGTAGGCGGGTAGGCCTCCATGTGCCGGCATGGGCACGAGACTCTCCACCAGTGGCGCGTGAGGTCCGGACAGAAGGGGGAAGTCGTTCATGCCTTCCAGCCCCGCCGTGCCAGCAGTGCCATCAGGTAGGGACCGCCAATCACCGCTGCGACCAGCCCGGCCGGCAGATGAAAGGGAAAGGCGACACTACGGCCCAGCACATCTGCCGTACCCATCACCAGTGCCCCGAGTATTACTGACCCGGCTAGGTGCGGCAGCGGCGCACGCAGACCCAATAGCCGTGCCAAGTGCGGCGCCATCAGACCGACAAAGCTCAGCGGGCCGACCACGAGCGTAGCCGCACCGGCGAGCAACGCCGCAGGCAGCACCAGCCCAAGTCTCACGCGCCCAGGCCGAAGGCCGAGCCCTGCGGCTACCCCATCCCCAAGCGGCAGCAACGCCAGCCATCGACCGGCAAGCAGCAGCGGCGGCAGCAAGAGAAGCGCCATACCCGCCGCAAGCACCGCGTCCTCGGGCGCGAGGCGTGAGGTGGAGCCGGCGAGCCAGGCGAGGAGCGGAACCGCCCGGGGGTCACCCGTTGCCTGAAAGCCGGCCACTAGAGCGTGGAAGAAGGCGGCGAGAGACACGCCTGCGAGCAGCAGCCGTTCTGGCGCCAGGGAGGCACGCCACACGACGATCAATAGAAGCGCCAGGGCGAGCACCGCCCCACCCGCAGCGGCGAGGATCTGCATCTCCTTGCCCGGGGCAGGCATGATCAGCAGGAGAAGCGCCAGCCCGAAACCCGCGCCTGCGCCGAGCCCGAGCACCTCTGGCCCAGCCATCGGGTTGCCGGTGATTCGCTGCAGCAGCGCGCCGGATGCGGCGAGCATCGCTCCGGCGGCCATGGCTGCAACGAGACGTGGGCCGCGCCAAGGCAGCATGGTCGACCACGCATCTCCCAGAGCGAGCCACCATCCCTCCGGCCCGCGTCCTAGCGCGAGGCCGAACCCAGCCAGAACCGGTACAGCTAGGGCAAGCAGGGCGACGAACTGCCAGGGGTGGCCTAAACGCCTGACCATACCAAGGCCTGCCGGGGCCGCATCCGGCAGCCCCCTGGCATGTAGCCGCGGCAGCATCCAGAGCAAGATCGGAGCGCCCAGCACTGCGGTCGCAGCGCCTGTTGGCAGCACCTCGCCCCGCGCCCCATGGCCAAGCTGCACCAGTCCATCGGCCAGCCAAAGCAGCGCGGCACCAAAGGCGGCCGACCATGCCATCATCCGGCCCACACCCCGCACGCCAGCTAGGCGGGCCAGTGCCGGCGCACCGATGCCGATGAAACCGATCACGCCAACCTCAGAGACAACTGCGGCGGCGAGCCAGACTGCGAGTCCCAATGCAGCAGCACGTCCAAAGACCAGGGAGAGGCCGAGGGCACGCGCACTCGCATCGTCGAGACCGAGCAATAGGAGTGGCCGGCGCAGCAGGAACGTGGCTAGCCCCGCTAGTGCCAATCGCGGCGCCAGCGACACTACCGGATCCCACCCTGCCTGGGACAGCGAGCCCGCGCCCCAAATCAGCAGCGAGAGTAGATACTCGCCGTTCATAAGGATGAGCGCAGAGGAAAGGGCGGAGGCAGTCATCCCCACTACCAGCCCGGCCAGCACCACGGCTGCGGGCGACAAGCTCTGCCGCCAGGAGAGCGCGCCGACAACCGCGATCGCCATACCGGCCCCAGCCAGCGCCACCATCTCGCGTGACGCCACTAACAGCATCGGCGCCCAAAGCGTGGCTGCTCCCAGGGCGAGCTGCGCCCCGGAGGAGACGCCGAGCGTCATGGGTGAGGCGATCGGGTTGCGCAGCACGCGTTGGAACACGGCGCCAGAGAGGGCGAGCGTCGCGCCACAGAGCAGGGCCATGGCCATGCGTGGCAGCAGGGAGTGGCGGAACACGACCTGGGCCATGTCCGCCGGTGCAGGATCCGTCAGCGCCGTCCACCAGGCTTGCGGCGGCAAGGCGTCTGCTAGCCGAACCCCGCACAGGACCGCTGCCACCAGCAGCAGCACGCCGAGCAGCAGGGTGGGCGGGCCGATCACGCGCCGTGCTGGCCCTGAAAGGAGTGCCTCACCCATGCGCCAGCAGCCGAGCGAAGCGCATG
Source organism: Roseomonas sp. (assembly GCA_036563555.1). Lineage (GTDB taxonomy): Bacteria > Pseudomonadota > Alphaproteobacteria > Acetobacterales > Acetobacteraceae > Roseomonas. Next base: position 2,238 of record DATCMG010000350.1, read on the forward strand.
GCGCTCGGCAGCCCACCGAAGGCCCAGCAGGGAGGTAGCTTCGTGACCCTCCCCATCCGGGCCGCCGGCAGCGCCTGCCAGAGCGGATTGCGCGCCAAGTTGGCGGCGACCTCCGGCGGGGTGGGCTCCACAAGTATCAATCTCGCCTCTAGAGGCTGAGCCAACTGGTCGATCGCGACCGTGGAAAAGCCCCAGAAGCCTGTCTCTTTGCTCCAGCCATTGACCAAGCCGAGCCGTTCCAGCGTTGCGCCGAACAGGCTGTTACGGCCGTAGACGCGCAGGTGCCGCGCATCCACGAAGCTCGCAACCAGCAATGGGCGCTCGGACTGTGCGGCGAGGTGTTGCGCCTTAGTCTCGAACAACGCCTCGGCCCGGGCTAGCAGGGCCCGGGCATCGTCCTCCTGTCTCAAAAGTCGGCCGAGTTCACCGGCGGTCGCCTGCGACCGCGTTAGCGGGTTGCCACCGGGCACATAAGTCGAAAATGAAGCGACTGGAGCAATGCGCTCGAGTCGGGGCAGGAAGGGAGCGAACTGCGGTGTCGTCAGAATTACGTCCGGTGCCTGACGGTGTAGCAACTCAAGATTCGGCTCGCCGCGCAGTCCGAGATCGACGACGCCCTCAGGCATCGGTGGCTCCCGGACCCAGCGCGCATAGCCGCGGAGCTCGGCAGCCGCGACTGGCGTGACGCCAAGAGCAAGCACCGTCTCCGCGAGTCCCCAGTCGATTACCGCGACGCGTACAGTGGCGGAGGCTGCGGTGCGCGTCGGCACGCCACACAGCGAAGCGGCACTGAGGGTCAGGCTACGGCGCAGCATCGCACGGCTCATTGCAGGTAGCCGATCGGCGCCCCAGTGGTCGGATGTGGCAGAACGCCCATCGGCACTCCGTAAAGTCGTTGAAGAACCTCGGGGCGCATGATCTCGGCCGGTGTGCTGCGTAAAACGACCTGCCCGGCGCTCAGCGCGAGGATCGTGTCGCAATGCTGCGACGCCATGTTTACGTCGTGCAGGATGATGACAACGCCGATGCCTTCCTTCACAGATAGGCAACGGATCAACCTGAGGATTTCCGCTTGATGCGCCAGATCAAGTGCTGATGTCGGCTCGTCCAGCAGCAGAAAGCGAGCCTCCTGGGCAAGCAGCATAGCGAGCCAAGCACGCTGCCGCTCTCCGCCGGAGAGGCTGTCGGCCTGGCGCTCGGCTAAGGCCGCGACGCCAGCACGCGCGAGGGCGGCCTCGACCGCCATGCGGTCCCGCGGACCCTGGCGCCCCAGAGCGCCGTGCCAGGGATAGCGGCCGAGCGCGGCCAGCTCCCGCACTGTCATTCCGTCGGAGGCCGGAAGGGACTGCGGAAGGTAGGCGACCAGGCGCGCGAAGTCACGGCTGCGCCAGGCGCCGATCGGACGTCCTGCGAAGCGGATCGTCCCACTGGTTGGAGTGAGCTGACGGCTGAGCAGGCGGAGCAATGTGCTCTTGCCCGAACCATTTGGGCCGATAAGCCCATGCACCCGCCCCGCCGCGAGCTGAAGCGTCAGGGGCTGCAGCAGCGTGCGACCACCGACGGCGAAAGCCGCCATGTCGAGATCCCAGCTGTGCGTCCATCCCGCCTGCCAATCCTGACTTGTATCTCGCATCGGGCGCATTTACAGTGAATGCGACTTCTTCGCAATCGCGATGACGAGTTCCACTTTGCCGTGGTAACCGAGCCGGACGGGGCGGTGCGCCGCATAGTCTTTCTGGCTTTCCGCGTCGAGGCTGGCAGGATCGAGAGCTTTTGCTCGCCGAGCTCGAGGCGGTCCTTGTCTGACTGGAGCGCAACCGCTTGGCCGATTACCTCCACCTCCTCGAAGAACCCTCGCTTGATCCTCCTTGGTTTCCATGGACACCCAGAGGCAAGCTTTAAGCTGGAGGTGTTCGATGGGTCAGCAGGCAACCCCACTGCCAAAGACCGAGCCCAGGCTCTGGGTCATGCAGACGAGGTTGCCCTCGCGGTCGGCGACAGAGAAGGAGGTGGTGTGCCCCGGATCGGCGCCGGGCGGCGGCTCGCTGGTCCATTGCTCCGTCGGACCCTGGATGCCGCCTCCCGCCCGCAGTTGGTCTCGGAGCAGTCGGACGTTCTCGTCGGAGAGGATCGCGTGCAGCTGGGCCTCATCCGGCATGTTGTTGGCGATCCGCACGCTGGCGGCGATGCGGATCGCGCGGATGACGAGATCGAGGTGTCCGGCCGAGAGGGGTTCGAGCGCTGCGATGTCGAAGCCTTCGAGAAGCCGCAGGGTCAGCAGGAACTGGAAGCCCTTGCAAGGCGGCGGCGGCACATGGATGCGCAGGCCCCGATAGGTAATGGAGAGCGGCTCGCGCCAAGTGGGCGACACAGAGGCGAGGTCGTCGAGCGTCAGCGTGCCACCATGCTCCGCCAGGAAGGCGACCATGCGAGACCCGAGCTCGCCCCGGTACAACACATCGGCACCCCCTTCCACGACCTGCCGCAGCGTGGCGGCGAGCATCGGTGAGCGCACCTGGTCCCCCGCCCGGAGCGCCGTGTGGAAGGGAAAGGCGGCCGAGAAGACTTCACCCGTGCCCGCGGCTGCCGCATGGCCCGGGCCGAAGCCTGTCACCTCCTCGATCCCGAAGGGGGAGAATTTGAAACCCTGCTCGGCCAGGGCAATGCCCGGCGCCAACACCTGGTACAGCGGCAACCGGCCATAAGCTTGGTGCAGCGCGCACCAGCCCGCGAGGTTTCCTGGGCTGGCCACTGCGGCTGGCCCGGAGAGCAACTCCTCGCGCGAGGTAAAGCGCCCGGCCGGGAAGGATTGCGGGATGGGGGGCACGAAGTCCAGCACACGGACCCGCGCTTCCGCCGCGACCCACATGGTCGCGAAGCCCATGCCCGCCAGGCCGGACATGTAGGTGCAAAGGTATGGATTTGATCTGACAGACGGGTGTGAAGTGGTGGGCCTCTGACCTGCCGGGAGGCCGGCGGGCGTCGAATGCGGAGGTCATGATGACCCGCGAGCAGAAGGTAAT
>DATCMG010000353.1:0-2298 GCA_036563555.1 Roseomonas sp.
CGGGCCGTGCGTCATGCTCTTGCCATGCGGATCGCCCTCATCCACGCCCTGCGGCACTCACCCCCACCCATCGAGGCCGCCTTCGCCCGCCTCTGGCCCGAGGCGGTGCTGATGAACCTCCTCGATGACAGCCTCTCCGCCGACCTCGCGCGCGATGGCGCCCTCACCCCGGCCATGACCGAACGCTTCCTCACCCTCTCCCGCTATGCGGTGGCCACGGGGGCGGATGCCATCCTCTTCACCTGCTCCGCCTTCGGCCCCTGCATCGAGGCCTGCGCCGCCGAGCTGGCGCCGATGCCCGTGCTGAAGCCCAATGAGGCGATGGTGGCGGAGGCCGCCGCGATCGGCGGCCGCATCGGCCTCCTCGCCAGCTTCGCACCAACGCTGGACAGCATGCCGCCCGAATTCCCGGGCAACGTCACCCTGGTCCCGAAGCTCGCCGAAGGCGCCCTGGATGCCCTGAACCGCGGCGACGCCGAAACGCATGACCGCCTGACCGCCGAGGCCGCCCGGGATCTCGCCGATTGCGACGCCATCGCCCTCGCCCAGTTCAGCCTCGCCCGCGCGGCTCACCTCGTCGCAGCGGCAACGGGGAAGCCGGTGCTGACGACGCCGGATAGCGCGGTGCGGGCGCTGCGAGGACGATTGGGGAAGTAGGAAAAGCGATCGGAAGACGACGCGATCCGCACCAGGGCCGGCCCGATCCATGCCGGGTCACGCCGGCCATGCCGCGCGCCAACCCCGCCCCCGATGGCTGCGCCATCAAGGCCGGCATCAATCTGGACGTGCTAAGGAGCAGCCACGGTGCGCCGGTCCCCGGGCCCGACTTGTCTGAACCAGAGGAAGCCGCCCATGCCCATCACCGGCGAGATGCTGATCGGCGCCACCGCGCTGCGCGGCACGGACAAGCCCATCCGTGCCATCGAGGCCGCGACCGGCCAGCCCATGGAGCCGGCCTTCGGCGGCGGCGGCGCGGCGGATGTGGACCGCGCCTGCGCCCTGGCCTGGGCCGCCTTCGACACCTATCGCGAGACGACGCCCGAGGCGCGCGCGGCCTTCCTCGAGGCCTGCGCCCAGGCGATCCTCGACATCGGCGATGACCTGATCATCCGCGCCATGGCCGAGAGCGGCCTGCCCCGCGGCCGGCTGGAAGGCGAGCGCGGCCGCACCGTCGGCCAGTTCCGCCTTTTCGCGAAGGAGGTGCGCGACGGCACCTGGATCGGCGCCCGCATCGATCCCGCCCTGCCGGATCGCGCACCCCTGCCGCGCCCCGACCTGCGGCTGCGCCATGTGCCGCTGGGCCCGGTGGCCGTCTTCGGCGCCTCGAACTTCCCCCTCGCCTTCTCCGTCGGCGGCGGCGACACGGCCTCGGCCCTGGCTGCCGGCTGCCCCGTGGTGGTGAAGGCCCACTCGGCCCATCCCGGCACATCGGAGCTGGTCGGCCGCGCCATCGCCTCCGCCGTGAAGGCCTGCGGGTTGCCGGAAGGCGTCTTCTCCATGCTCTTCGGCTCCGGCCAGGTGGTGGGCCAGGGCCTGGTGGCCGACCCGCGCATCAAGGCCGTGGGCTTCACCGGCTCCCGCTCCGGCGGCACCGCCCTGATGAAGACCGCGGCCAGCCGCCCCGAACCCATCCCGGTCTATGCCGAGATGAGCAGCATCAACCCCGTCTTCCTGCTGCCCAAGGCCATGGCCGCGCGCTCGGCCACGATCGGCAAGACCTTCGTCGCCTCCCTCACCCTCGGCGCCGGCCAGTTCTGCACCAATCCGGGCCTCGTCCTGGCGCTGGAAGGACCGGATCTCGACAGCTTCCTCCATTCCGCCACCGAAGCCCTGGGCGGCGCCCCCGCCCAGACCATGCTGACGCCGGGCATCCTCCAGGCCTATCAGACGGGCGTCGCGCATCTCGCCGGCAACAACCGCGTGCGCAAGGTCGCCTCAGGCCAGCTCGCCACCGCCGGCACCCAGGGCGAGGCCGCGCTGTTCGAAACCACGGCCGCCCATTTCATGGAGGACCCCGCCCTCTCCGAGGAGGTCTTCGGCGCCGCCTCCCTCGTCATCCGCTGCCCGGATGTGGAGACGATGCTGCGCCTGGCCGAAGGGCTGGAGGGCCAGTTGACCGCCACCATCCAGATGGATGAGGGCGACCTCGACGCCGCCCGCCTACTGCTGCCGGTGCTGGAGCGCCGCGTCGGCCGCATCCTGGTGAACGGCTACCCCACGGGCGTGGAGGTAAGCCACGCCATGGTGCATGGCGGCCCCTACCCCTCCACTTCCGATGGCCGCTCCACCTCGGTCGGC
>DATCMG010000438.1:0-3447 GCA_036563555.1 Roseomonas sp.
CCCTTGCCGAGGCGCTGCGGGAGAGCGCGCCGCGCGCTGCCATCGCCCGGATTTCGGTGCTGGCGGGCAAGATGGAGGGCGCGGCCGGGCGCCAACTGGCCGATCTGTCCGACCGGCTCCGCAGCTTCGAGGATGCGCTGGAAGAGGCGGAGAGCCGCCTCTCCTTCTCCCTCCGCCGCTTGGACGAGGCGGTGATGGAATTGCGCGTCGTGCCCGTGGGCACCCTCTTCGCACGCCTGCCCCGCGTGGCCCGCGCGGTGGCGGAGCCCGGGGGGAAGAAGGTGGAGGTCGTGCTGGAAGGGCAGGAGGTGGCGATCGACCGCTCCCTTGTCGAGCTGCTGGCGGATCCTCTGCTGCACATGGTCCGCAATGCGGTGGACCATGGGATCGAGACACCGGCCGAACGCCGCGCCGCCGGCAAGCCCGCCCGGGCCCTTCTTCGCATCTCCGCCGCCCGGCGTACCGGCCAGATCCGCGTGCGCGTCTCGGATGACGGGCGGGGCATCCACCATGACCGGGTGCTCGCCCGCGCGGTGGAGCGCCGGCTGGTCTCCGCGGAAGAGGCGCCGGGCATGTCCGTCCCGCAGATCGAGGCGCTGCTCTTCCGCCCCGGCTTCTCCACCGCCAGCACGGTCACCGAGACCTCCGGCCGTGGCGTCGGCCTGGATGTGGTGCAGGATGCGGCGCGGCGCGCAGGTGGCACGCTGGAGGTGGCGAGCACCCCGGGCCGCGGCACCAGCTTCACCCTGCGCCTGCCGCTGACCGCCGCCATCCAGGCCGTGCTGCTGGTCGAGGTGGGTGGCCACCCCTATGCCATTCCGGCCGTGCGGGTCGAGGCGGTGCTGGAAGGCGAGGGGGATGGACGCCCGGTCTTGCCATTGGCCCCTCTGCTGGGCCTGCCGGCGGTGCCCTGCGGTGCGGTCGTCGTCGTGCGGGCAGCCGCCGGGCCGCTGGCGCTGGGGGTCGATCGGGTTCAGCGCCGGGCCGACATCCTGCTGCGGCCATTGCACCCCGCCCTGGCGAGGCTGCCGGGCGTCGGCGGCGTCGGCGTGCTGGGCAATGGCGAGCCGGTTCTGCTGCTGGAGCCGGATGGGTTGGCAGGGGAGGGCTGAAGCTTCCTATTCCCCGGCCGGGGGCGGCAGGGGCAGGGAGGCGAGGAGCGCCTCAAGCTCCCGAAGGTTCAACGTGCCAGTCTTTTCCAGCACGGCGCGCACCTGGGCGCGGATGGTCGCCAGGCTCACCCCGCGCCGCGCCGCCAGATCTTCCGCCCGGGTGCCGCCCGCGAGGCCCGAGGCGACCTTGGCCTCGGCAACGGTGAGGCCGAAGAGATCCTGGAGGAGTTGGGCGGGCGGCGGCGTGCGCTCAAGCGGGCGCAGCAGCACGAGAGCAAGGCCGGGCGCGGTGCCGGGCGTGTCGCCCCCGGCGCAGGATCGCAGCGCCGCGGGCAAGGGCGAGACGAGGAGCGCGATGGGAGGCTGCCGCCCAGCCGTGAGCCTGAATGCGCCGCCCGCCATGCCGAGGAGTGCGACGCCCCGCACCAGCGATGCCAGCCGCGCCCCCTCCGCCGCTCCCGCCAGCCGCAGGACCTGGGACGCACCGGGGCGGGAGCCGTCCCGCGCCAGGAATATGCCGGATGCCGGCCCGCAAAGGCGCGTGGCTGTGGCGTTCGCGTGGCGCACCCCCAGCTCCGCATCGAGCACGAGGGCGGCTTCCGGCAGCGCGTCCAGAACCCGCAAGGAAGGGGCGGCCGCCGCGGCGCGCAGCCGTTCGCGTAGCTGCAGGCCGCGCTGCAGATGCGGGGTGGCTGCCGCCAGCAGGGCGATGTCCTGTGGGCTGAAGGCCTCCTGCCCGGGCGGGCGCTGAAAGCCGAGATTGAAGCGGCCCGCCGGGCCCAGGCGCCCGACCGCGCCGGCGACCCATTCCAGCCCCGCGCGCCGTCCGAAGTCATTGTAGAACTCCGTCCGCCGGTAGGCATCCGGGGCCAGGACGCTCTCCCCGAGGATTACATGCGGGGCGGTGCTGCCGAGGGCGGGGCCGAGTCGCTGCAGCCAGGGGTCGAGCCGATGGTAATGGCCCGCATAGGCGTGGAGATCAGCCGGATCGAAGCCTGCCCCATGGAGGGACTCCATGGCACCCTCCGGGCCGGAGGCGGCGAAAAGGCTGGATGTCGCTGCGCCCAGCGCGCGGTGCAGCGGGAGGATGGCCTCTGTCCAGTCTGCCTCCCCGGCAGCGGCGGCGTAGATCCGCCCAATGATCGACGCTGTGTCTTCCATCCTTCCTCGGTCGCGGGCCTCATGTTGAGTTCTGGTATTCGGGATTGGTGTGGCGTGCCGGTCGCGGTGCGCCGAATACGCCACCGCCGGGCTCTTCTTGGGGGTTGAATCGGGCGGATCCCCAATATTGATGATGACGTTGCTCGCGAAAATGTGAATTCTTAAACTGCATTCATTAAAAGGGTGGATCGGGCATGCCCGACCGACTTTCCCGCCTCGCAGCGGCAATCCGGACTTGTGACGGCCCAGTTGTACGTCACCTCGCCTACGAGGGCGCGAACGACAATGCCGGCCCGATCGCGGGCAGGGACGGCTCCATTGCTGATGGGCCGCCGGAACCCCGCTGGGAGGGGCCGGGCGCCATCCTCGCACTCGGCATGCAGGATGGCCGGCACGGGCTCGGGGCGGTGCGGGCCGCCGCTGGCGAGATAACGGGCGACGCGGCCACCGACATGGCCACGCTGCTGCGGCTCCTGGCGCATTACGGCATGTGGCTCGGCTTCGAGGGCCGGGCGGAGAGCGTGAAGGCCGGCAAGATGCGCCGCCTGCCCATGGAGGTCGGAGCGCAGGGGCGGGTGGAATACCGGCTCGACCTGCGGCGGATCACCCGCCGCTCGCAGCAGCTCACCGCCGATGGCACGATCCTGCTCAACGGCCGCCCCGCCGCCACGCTGGACGGCCTCTCGATCGCCTTCCGCCCGCTCGGAACCCACGGGCCGGAGAGGAGCCGCCTCGGCGCGTGACGGGTATCAGGCGCGGCGCACCGCGAGGAGGGTGATGTCGTCCGCCTGCGGCGCTCCCGCGACGAAGCTGGCGACGGCATCCAGCACCGCGCCCACCACGGCCCGCGGCGCCTCCGCACCGGCTGGGCGCAGAGCGGCGGCCAGCCGGTCCCGGCCGAAGAATCCATCCGCCCCGTCCTCGGCCTCCGTCACCCCGTCGGAGAAGAGGAAGAGCGCCTCCCCCCGTTCCAGCGCCAGCGCGTCCGAGCGGTAGGGAAAGCCCTCCATCGCGCCAAGCGGCGGCTGGCGGGAGAGGTCGGTCATGGCCCGTGCCGTGCCGCCCGAGAGGATGAAGGGTGGCTCATGCCCGGCCAGCGCGATCCGGCCCGTGCCGGAGGCGGCATCGATCACGGCCAGCACCACGGTGACGAAGGTCTGGTTGTCATTCTCCC
>DATCMG010000387.1:0-4291 GCA_036563555.1 Roseomonas sp.
AGGGGGCGGAGCGCTTTGTGGCGCGGAGGGCGGAGATCGAGGCGATGTTGATGATGCTGGCACCGGGGCCGGATCTCTCGAGATAGGGCTCCGCCGCGTGGCTGGCCCGGACGACGGCCATGACGTCGACGGAGAGGGAGGCGGCCCAGCCAGCCTCGTCATCCGTGGCGCCGAATCCGGAGGCGTTGTTCACCAGGATATCGATGCCGCCGAGGGCCTGCGCGGCGTCGGGGATGAAGCGGGCGATGGCCTCGGCGTCCGAGAGGTCGCAGGGGGCGGCGAAGCTTTGCGCGCCGAGGGCTGCGAGTTCGGCGCGGGTCTTTTCCAGCGTCTCGGCGCCGCGGGCGCAGATGGCGACGGAGGCGCCCGCCCCGGCGAAGCCGAGGGCTATCGAGCGGCCGATGCCGCGGCTGCCGCCCATGACGACCGCGCGCTTACCCTGGAATTCCATGCGTCATCCGCCCTTTTCGTTGCGGCGCGGATGATGGCGGAAGCGGGCGGCGCCGCAAGCCTCGGCGGCCAAGCTTCAGCGAAATGGCGGCGACCACATGAGGCCGCCCTGGGCGGCAAGGCGGTTCTGGCCTCGCTGCACGCCGAGCGGGGCCTGGTTGCGCTCCCACATCTCGCCGTAATTGCCTGTCGCGCGGATGGCGCGCAGGGCCCAGTCGCGCTCCAGGCCGAGCTGCTGGCCGAATTCGCCTGATGTGCCGAGGAGGCGCTGGGTTTCGGGATTCGGGTCCTGGCGCTTCTGCTCGGCATTGGCTTGCGTGACGCCTTGTTCCTCGGCGGCGATGAGGGCGTTCAGGGTCCATTTCACGATGTCGAACCAGCGCCAGTCGCCCTTGCGGACCATGGGGCCGAGGGGTTCGCGCGAGATGACGTCGGGCAGGATGACGTAGTCGTTGGCGCGTGCGCCTTGTCCCACGCGGATGGAGGTGAGGCCGGAGAGGTCGGTGGTGTAGCTGTCGCAGCGGCCGGAGAAGAAGGCCTGCTGCACCTCCTGGAAGTTCTCGATCAGGACCGGGGTGAAGTTGAGGTTGTTGGCGCGTGCCCAGTCCGCGAGGTTCAGCTCCGTCGTGCTGCCGGGCTGGATGCAGATGGTGGCGCCGTCGAGTTCCTTGAGGCTTCCGACATTCGCCTCGCGCTTCACGATGAAGCCCTGGCCGTCATGCAGCAGCACGCCGGTGAAAGTGAGGCCGATGCCGATGTCGCGCGCCGCGGTCCAGGTGGTGTTGCGGGCGAGGAGATCGACCTCGCCGCTCTGGAGGGCGGTGAAGCGGGTCTGGGGGGTGGTGGGGACGAAGCGGACCTTCTCCGGGTCTCCGAGCACGGCGGCGGCGACGGCGCGGCAGAAATCGGCGTCGAGGCCGGTCCAGCGGCCCTGGCTGTCGGCCAGCGACAGGCCGGCGACGCCGGTGGAGACGGCGCAGGCGAGGGTGCCGCGGGCGCGAACCGCCGCCAGCGTGTCGGGGGCCGGCTGGGCCTGGGCGGCGGCTGTGCCCAGGGCAAGGGTGGCGGCGAGGAGGATTTGGCGGAGGGGCATGGGCGGCGTCCCATTCATCTGCGGGGCGAACGTGCCGTGGGGGCCGTGGTTCCCATGGGGTGGGATGGCGCGGGTTTCGCTTGGCGTCCAGGGTATGCCATCCGCCATGCTGGGCGGTGCAACGACCAATGACAGACGGAGAGCTCCATGCTGCGACGCCGATCCCTTGTGGCGACCCTATCCGCGATCCCGGCCGTCTCCGCCCTTCCGGCCGGTGCCCAGCCCGTGGCTGGTGGGCGGGTGGTGCGGGTGGTCGTGCCCTTCCCGCCGGGTGGCGCGATCGACCTGCTGGGGCGGCTGGTGGCGGAACGGCTGGGGCCGGCGCTGGGGCAGGATGTGGTGGTGGAGAACCGCGGTGGCGCGGGCGGCATCCTGGGCACCGATGCCGTGGCCAAGGGGCCGAAGGACGGCACGGTGATCGGGGTGATCGGCGGGGTGACGCTGACCGCCTTCCCCACGCTGTACAACCGGCTGCCCTTCGATCCCGTGCGCGACCTGCAGCCGCTGACGCAGATCACCACCGGCGCGCTGATCTGCGTGGTGAACGCCGAGGCGGCGGAGAAGCGGGGCTGGAAGGATTTCCGGGCGCTCATCGCCTATTCGAAGGCGAATCCCGAGCAGGTGAAGATGGGGTCGTCCGGGCCGGGGACGTCGTCGCATCTGTGCATCGAGGCGGTGAACTCCATGGCGGGGGCGCGCATCCTGCACGTTCCCTATCGCGGCGGCGCGCCGGCCATCACGGACCTGCTCTCCGGCACGATCGACATGATGTTCGACGTGACGCCGGCGCTGATGCCGCATGTGCAGAGCGGGAAGTTCAAGGCGATGGCGCTTTCCTCGAAGGAGCGGATGGATTTCGCGCCGGATGTGCCGGCGATGGGGGATTTCCCCGATCTGGGGCTAGGCGAGCTCGATATCTCCCCGTGGAATGCGCTGATGTTGCCGGCGGGGACGCCGGAGCCGGTGGTGCAGCGGCTGTTCCAGGCGGTCCGGCAGGTGGCCGCCGATCCGGCCTTCGTCGGGCGGCTGAAGCCGCTGGGCTACGAGGTGGAACTGAGCGAGAGCCCCGCGGCGCTCGCCGCCCAGGTGACGCGGGAGACGCCGTTTTGGAAGCGTCTGGTGGAACTCTCCGGGGTGAAGCTGGACTGACCGGCCTGGACCCCGGGGGGCGCCCCGGGGGAAACCCTGGCACCATTGGTCCGCTTGGGTTGGGATGGTGTCGGGAGATTGTGACCTTCTGGTTGTGGGCGCGGGCGCGGCGGGGATCGCGGCCGCGCGGGAGGCGTTGGCGCTTGGGCTGAGCGTGCGCGTGCTGGAGGCGCGCGGGCGCGTCGGCGGGCGGGCGGTGACGGACCATTCCCTCGGGTCGCCGCTGGATCTCGGGGCGACCTGGCTGCACGCGGCCCAGTCCAACCCGCTGGTGCCTCTGGCGGAGGCGGCGGGGCTTTCCCTGTTCGATCATGATTCCGTGCGGGATTCCCGGGTCTGGATGGGGGATCGCTGGGCCTCGGAGGCCGAGATGCGGGATTACGGGGCGGCGGAGCGGGACTGGCACGCGGCGGTGCGGCTGGCGGCCACGCGGCAGGGGGCCGGGGCCGCGCTCAGCCTGGCCGAGGCGGCGCCGCGCGGGGGCTTCTGGGATGCGACGCTGACGCATTGGGAAGGGCCGGTGATCGCGGCGGCCGAGGCGCGGGACATCGACCTCGGGGACTATCTGGCCACCTTGTTGAACGGGACGAACCTTTTGCCGCGCGAGGGATGCGGCCATCTGCTGGGCGTGCTGGCGCGCGGGCTGCCGGTGACTCTGGAGGCACCGGTGGAGCGGATCGGATGGGGCGGCAGGCGCGTGCGGGCGGAAGGGCCTTTCGGGGCCATCGAGGCCGGGGCGGCCGTGGTGACGGTTTCGGCCGGGGTGCTGGCGGGGGGCGGGATCGCCTTCGAGCCGGCCCTGCCGGCGGCGGTGATGCAGGCGGCCCATGACCTGCCGATGGGGCTGTTGAGCAAGGTGGGGCTGCAGGCGGCCGGGGAGGACCGGCTGGACCTGCCGGCCTTCGGCGGGCTGGAGCGGCGCGTGGAGGAGGGGGAGCGGGCGATGACCTTCGTCGCCTGGCCCTTCGGCCGCGACCACATCCAGGGCTTCGCGGGCGGGGCGCTGGCCTGGGACATGTCGCGCGAGGGGGATGCGGCGCTGGTCGATCTCGCCATGTCGGAGCTGCGCCGGATCTATGGCGGGCGGGTGGACGAAGCCCTGCGGCCGGACCGGGCGGTGGTCTCGGATTGGGGGCGCGACCCTTATGCGCGCGGGGCCTATGCGGCGCTTCGGCCTGGGCGGGGCGGGGCGCGGGAGGCGCTTTCGGTGCCGGTCGGCGGCGGGCGGGTGATGCTGGCGGGCGAGGCCTGCCATGCGACCCTGGCGGGCACCCTGGCCGGGGCCTGGCTGAGCGGGGCGCAGGCTGCGCGCGAGGTGGCTGCGGCGTTGCGCGGGGGCGTGGCTGCGTGACCAGCAGCGAATCCAGCCGGCCGCTCGGCGAGGGGCCGGGCGACCGGCGCGCGGGGCGGGAGGAAGGCGCGGCGGAACGCTCCTCGGCCCCCGGCAGCCCGGCGTTGCCGCCGCCAGAGGATATGGGGCCCGGTGTGGCGCCGGATGTGGCTCCGGCGCCGGGCCCGGCGGTGGTGCCGCCTGCACCCACCCGGGGCGGGGACGCGGCGCCGGCCGTGGCGCGGGAGGGGGATTCGCTGCGCTTCTCC
>DATCMG010000404.1:0-2808 GCA_036563555.1 Roseomonas sp.
GCGCCGATCGGCTGCTCCAGGTCCGCTGCGCCGTCTACAACGGCACGCTCGGCACTGGCTTCGGGCAGCGCTTCTCGGCTGCCAACGACTGTCACCCGCAAGCGGCTATCGCCGCCTGACCCCCAGTCTTGCGGCAGTCCCCTGCTGCACCGGGCGGTTGGTATACGGGAATGGGACCTTCACCAGGTCCCAGATCTCAAAGCCCCGCATAGGCCTTGGTGTCGGCAGGGCCGTCCCACTCGCCGAAGGCACGGAACGGATCATCCCCCGTCACTTCCTGTCGGGCGCGGGTCAGCACCACATGCCCCTCCTCGATGACATAGACGATCTCATCACCCTCTCGCAGACGCAGGGCTGCCCTCACCGGCTGGGGGATCGTCGTCTGCGCTTTGCTGGTGAGACGGCTCGTGATCATGCATCTGCATGTAAGGATTTTCCTTACCCGGGGCAAGATCGTCATTTCAGCCCTGTGCCGACACTTGCGGCGGTCCTACCGTCGCGGCCCGAAGGCCCGCACCCGCGAGGTGGAGCTGGACGCCCCCGGCTGGGCGGTGGTCGGCTACTCGCGGGCCCAGGCCCTGGCCGAGCGGGCGGTGCTGCCCGTGACCTTCGCGCGTTCGATGGCGAGGCGAGCTGGCGGGACGAAGACGGAAAGGAGCTTGGTCCCCACCGCCTCGCTGTGGATCGGCGCGCAAGAGGGGCTCTGTCGCTGATTGCGTGCTCGTTCTGCGTTTCTGGGGAGGCTTGCTTCCGCGGAGACTCCCTCGATGCCCGCCCTCGACCCGAGTGCCTTGTTGCCTCCCGGCCTGGTGGTGGATGAGGTCGAAGTCGGCCCCGATCTGATCAGCATCACGGCCCATCCTGCGCAGGCCTTCGGAACCTGCCCGACCTGCGGCCTTCGCTCTGATCGCGTCCACAGCCTCCATCGCCGCCGGCTGCTTGACCTGCCATCCCATGGGCGGTCGGTCGAGCTCCTGGTCCGGACATGCCGCTTCCGCTGCCTGGCCGCGGACTGTCCCCGCCGGACCTTCACTCAGCCACCCTTGCCCGAGATGGCAGGAGGGTGGAGGCGGCGCACCATTCGCCTGGACGGGCTTGTCGAGGCCCTCGGCGTGGCCCTGGGTGGCCGGCCAGGAGCCGCCCTGGCGCAACGGCTGATGCTGCCCGTCGGCAAGGATACCCTGCTCCGTGCCGTCCGGCGCCGATGGGTGCCCGGCGCCATGGCCCCCGCGGTGATCGGCATCGACGAGTGGGCCTGGCGTCGACGCCAGCGCTACGGGACGTTGATTTGCGACCTCGAGCGCCGGCGGGTGCTGGACCTCCTGCCGGATCGCGAGCCCACCACCGTGAGGGCCTGGCTGGCCTCCCACCCGGACATCGCCGTCATCGCACGCGACCGGGCTGGCGGCTTTGCCGGAGCGGCCGCCGCGGCTGCCCCGGGCGCGATTCAGGTGGCGGATCGCTGGCACCTGATGGAGAACGCCAGCGCCGCATTAGTGGATGCCGTGCACTTGTCGATGCGCGCTGTCCGCGGTGCCTTGGGCGCGGCGACGATCAACCCGGCTCTGCTGACCGCGGCCGAGCGGCTCCAGCATGAAGGCTTCCTGCGGCGCGAGGACACCACGCGGCAGATCCTTGCCCTCAAGGAGGCCGGGCATTCCATCAAGGAGATCGTGCGCCGCACGCGGCATAGCCGAAAGTTGGTTCGGCAAGCCGTCCGGGGTACCCGGGGCGACGTGTTCCGTATTCGGCAAAGCTCCCTGGACGCTTACCTGCCTGTGCTGGATGCCGAATGGGCGTCAGGCTGCCGCAATGGCGCCGAGCTCTGGCGCAGGCTCAGGGACCAGGGCTTCCAAGGATCCCTGCGCGTCGTCAGCGAATGGACGACGCGGCGTCGGCGTGCGGACCAGATGCAGACGCAAGGCCTGCAGAAGGCACCCTCGGCCCGCACCTTGGCCCGATTGATGGGCATGGGACGCGATCATCTCACCAAGGCCGACACCATGACCGTTGCTGCCGTCGAGGCGGGAGTGCCCGGCCTGGTTGATGCCCGAAACCTGGTGGAGCGGTTCCAGGCCATGATCCGGACCAAGGCGGCTGCCGAACTGGATGGCTGGCTCGAACAGGCCAGAGCCAGCCTGATCGCCCCGCTCGCTCGGGGCGTCTCCAGGGATGTCGCGGCTATCAAGACCGCCATTACCGAACCCTGGTCGAACGGGCAAACCGAGGGCCAGATCACAAAGCTCAAGCTGGTCAAGCGTCAGATGTATGGCCGTGCCAAGCTTGACCTGCTCGAAGCACGACTGATCGGTGCCGCATGATCGCTGCTGCATCAGCGAAACTGCGTCAGAGCCCCGATTGCGTGCCGATTGACACCTGGAAGGTAAGCGCGTGCGCGGCAAGGAATGGCAGCACGCCGCAGCACATCATCGACCTGCTCCAGCAAAAGCCGACCTGCCTGTCACACACGTCTTCCGTGCGCCACGGTGAGGCCGCGCTCGAAGGGGGATCTGTTGCAAAGTGTGTGGCGGCGGCCGCCAGCTTGCAATGTCGAGCGCTCGAGGCAGGCTCGCTGTGAGCGATCGAGCATCCCTCAGCAGGTATTTTCTGTAATAGGATAACGATGATCTGTTAAGTCACCGAAGCATGCAACAGATCCGGCCGCACCTAGGCCTCGTCGAGGAAGCTCCGCAGCTGCCTGGCGCGGGTCGGGTGCTTCAGCTTGCGCAGCGCCTTCGCCTCGATCTGGCGGATGCGCTCGCGGGTGACGCTAAACTGCTGGCCGACCTCCTCCAGTGTGTGGTCGGT
>DATCMG010000407.1:0-3720 GCA_036563555.1 Roseomonas sp.
TCGCAGCCCTCCTGGATCGTCAGGAAGGCCACCGGCCCTTGCGGGGCGCGCGCCTCGGGCAGGTGGTCGAATTTGTCCTCGGCCGGGAAGTCCGTCTCGATCACGGCGCCGGCGGCGCGGCTGGCGCGGGCCACCATCTCCGGCAGGCGGTGATAGGTCTGAGGCCCCAGCACGATATCGACCCAGGGCGCGCGGGCGGTGATTTCCGCGCCTTCCGCCTGAGCCACGCAGCCCGCCACGGCGATCACGGTCTGGCGCCCCTCGGCGGCGCGGGCCTTCTTCGTCTCGCGCAGGCGGCCGAGGTCGGAGAAGACCTTTTCGCTCGCCTTTTCCCGGATATGGCAGGTGTTGAGGATGACCATGTCGGCCTCCTCCGCGCTCTCGGTCGGCGCGTAGCCCAGCGGGGCGAGGATGTCGGCCATCCGCCCGCTGTCATAGACATTCATCTGGCAGCCCCAGGTCCGGATCAGGAGCTTGCGCGTGGCCTTGGGTGCGGCCCCCTCGGCGGGGGCCGGACCGGCCGGAATGGGGCCGGTGAAGCTGCTCATGCGGAGAAAGACCCTCTCGTTCCGGGGCTCTGAGCCTCGGGCCGGGGGCATGTGCGGCGCGGGGCCTTCGAGGTCAAGAAAGGCCCGGGCGCGACTGGCATGGCGCGTCCATGAGGGGAGCGTCGCGGAGGGAGGCGATTCCCGTCAAGCGGGAAGGGAGGGCCGCACGGGAAGCGGCTTCGGTTCGCGGTTCTGGCGCAGGGTCGCGGCGCCCTCCGCCACCGTCGCCTCGGCGGCGGCGGACAGTGCCTTGCGGTTAGGGATGGCGCCCGGCTCCAGAGGGTCGTGCAGCAGGATCGTCGCCCGCAGCCCGGCATGGCGGCACAGCTGCCAGGCATGCGGCCCGATCGACATGTCCCCGTACCAGGCGAAGAGCGGCCGGTCCCGACGGCAGGCCGGCAACCCGCCGAGCCGGTCATAGACCACCGAGACCGGCTGGATCAGCCCCGCCGCATCCGCCACCGCGAGGAAGGAGGAGCGGAAGGGCAGCACCCGCGTTCCGTCCGAGCTGGTGCCTTCGGGGAAGAGGATGAGGGAGTCGCCCGTGGCGAGCCGATCCCGCATCTCCTTTGCCTCGTTGCCCGTGCGGCCGCGCGCGCGGGAGACGAAGACGGTGCGGCCGAGCCGCGCCACGGTGCCAATCAGCGGCCAGCGCCCGACCTCCGCCTTCGAGACGAAGGCCGCCTCCAGCGTGCCGCCGAGCACCACGATATCGAGCCAGGATGAATGATTCGCGAGAAAGAGGGTGCGCGGGCCGGCCCGCCGTTCCCCCACCACCCGGATCCTCATGCCCATCAGGAAGCAGACCATGCGCCAGTAGATCCGGGCGAAGACGGTCTTCCCCCGTCCGGGCAGGGCGATCAGCACCGCCTGCAGCGGGATCGCCACCAGGGTCCAGATTGTTACGCAGAAAAGGCGCCGCACCGCCCGAAGCCGCCCGCCGAAGGGCCGGTCGCCCATGACGTCGAACATGCGCCCGCCCGGCACGGCGCGGCGGAAGCGGAGCGGGGTTCGGCGGAGGCGGCTCGGAGGGGCGAGAGCCTCTGCGGGGTCGCGGCTGGAGGCGTCCATGGCTGCCGGGTTAGCCCGGCGGCATGGACACGTCCATGGCGGGGCAATGACACCGGCGTGACGGCTATGGCGGGTCCCGCCTGGACCATCGGGCGGAGCCGGGCCTAGTCTTCCAGCGACTCCACCGGATTGATGGCCATGATGCAGCGACGCGACCTCCTCAGTCTGGCCCTGGCCGCGGGGGCCACCTGGGCGGCGCCGGGCTGGCTCCGCGCGGCGCGCGCGCAAGGGGCAGGCGGGGTTCTTCGCATCGGCATGGCCGCGCCCAACACGACGCTCGACCCGCATCTCCTCAGTAATGCGCCGAACAACGCCGTTGCGACCCACATCTTCGACAGCCTGATCGTCAACGACCCGGCCTCGCGCTCCGTCCCCGGTCTCGCGGAGTCCTGGGAGCGGCAGGACGACACGCATTGGACGTTCAAGCTGCGCGATGTGCGCTTCTCCGATGGTACGCCCTTCACGGCCGAGGACGCGATCGTCTCGATCCGTCGCGCCACCGACATTCCGAGCGCCGCCTCCTTCCGCACCTATACGCGCAGCATCAAGGCCATGTCGGCGCCCGAGCAGCGCACCCTGCTGGTGGAGACGCGCGCGCCGGACCCGCTGCTGCTCAATTCCATCGGCCGCGTGCGGATCATCAGCGCCAAGTTCAAGGACGCGCCGAGCGCCGAGTTCAATGCGGGCCGCGCGGCGATCGGTACCGGCCCCTATATCTTGCGCGAGTACGTCCCGGGCAACCGCATCGTGCTGGACCGCAATGACAGCTGGTGGGGTGGCCGGACCCCCTGGGAGCGGGTGGAACTGCGCGTGGTGACCGACGACGCCGCCCGCCTCGCGGGCCTGCTGGCCGGCGACCTGGACATCGTGGAGGCCGTGGCCTCCGGCAACACCGAGCGCGTGCGGGCGGATCCCCGCCTGCACCTCATCAGCGGCATCTCCTCACGCTTCGTCTATCTCGCGACCGATCAGGTGAATGACGTGTCCCCCTTCGTTACGGGGATCGACGGCAAGCCGCTGGACCGCAACCCGTTCAAGGACCGGCGGGTGCGGCAGGCGCTGTCGATGGCGATCAACCGCCAGGCCATGGTGGAGCGGGTGATGGAAGGGCAGGCGGTGGTCGCCACCCAATTCCTGCCCAAGGGTGGCCCAGGCACCGACCCGACGCTGGAGGTCACGCCCTTCGACCCCAACCGCGCCCGCGCGCTGCTGGCCGAGGCTGGGTATCCCCGTGGCTTCCGCGTGACCATCCACGGCCCGAACGACCGCTACATCAACGATGCGAAGATCGTGCAGGCGGTGGCGCAGATGTTCACCCGCATCGGACTTGAGACTCGGGCCGAAGTGATGCCCTGGTCCACCTATGCCGGGCGCAACAGCGCGCGCACCGAACTGTCCTGCTTCCTCGGCGCCTGGGGCGTGAACACGGGCGAGACCTCCAACCCCATGTCGGCCCTGGTCGCGACGGAGGACAAGCAGGCCGGGCTCGGCGTCAGCAATGGCGGCCGCTACTCCAACCCCGAGGTGGACCGCCGCCTGAAGGAAGCGCTCCGCACCATGGACGACAACGCCCGCAACGCCCTGCTGGGCGAGGCGAGCGGCATCGCCTTCCGCGATGTCGCGCTCATCCCGCTGCATCACGAGGTCTCAGTCTGGGCCGCGAGGAAGGGCGTCGGTTACATCACCCGCGCCGATCAGTACACGCTCGCCATGGGCGTCACGAAGGAAGGCTAGTTCCATGTCCGCCCAGCTGAAGGGGGAGGACGCGCAGGCGAAGCTGCTGCGCGCCACCTATGATGTCGGCAAGACCGCGATCTATTCGGCGAAGGTCGATCCGCGCTTCCAGTACTGCCTCTATGTGCCGCCGCAGATCGGGCCGGAGACGGAGCTGGTGGTCTGCGTCCATGGCACGTCGCGCACCTCCTTCCTCGATTTCCGCGACGGCTTCGCGGAGTTCGGGCGCTGGAACGACTGCGTGATCCTTTGCCCAATCTTCCCCATCGGGCCGCTCGGGGACGGGGCGCGCTCCGGCTACAAATACATGCAGGAGGGGGATATCCGTTACGACCGCGTCCTGCTCGGCATGGTGGAGGAGGTGGCG
>DATCMG010000440.1:0-5019 GCA_036563555.1 Roseomonas sp.
TTCGAGACGAACGGCGTCCACCTCCGTCGCGTCTTGCGCCCCACCACATCGAGAAAGGGTGCGAGCCAAGCGTCCAGATCACCCGGCGAATGCGTTACCGACGGCATCGCCACCTCTTGTGGGGCTACTCCCC
The DNA here is from genome assembly GCA_036563555.1 of Roseomonas sp. GTDB lineage: Bacteria > Pseudomonadota > Alphaproteobacteria > Acetobacterales > Acetobacteraceae > Roseomonas. The sequence goes on from DATCMG010000440.1 coordinate 134, forward strand.
CGCAAGCCGGGCGCTCACTCCGCCTTTACCGATGGTCTAGCGGTGCCATGGATGCGCTTCAGTTCAGCAGAAGCCCACTTTCAATGAGATCCTTTCGAAAGATCTCTCGAATGCAAGCCGCAGATGTGGACTGCCGGAGACGCTCCATGACCAGAGCAGCAGCATGCCTTGCCGACTCTGCTTCAGGGCACATAGCCCAGCGTAGCATAGCCTCTGCCGACTGGATGCCCTCCTCAGCATCAATTAGAAAGGGATAATTTTCACCTAAGTGCGCCACCGCCTCAATGTCGCGCCTCTCCGCGAGAATGAGCGCGTTGCATTCAGCAGCTACTGCACCCTTTGTGAAAGGCTTGAACAAGCCTGCACGCTTTTCAGGCGGCCGCACCGCGTAATGAAAACTGAATTGCGGTAGCTCAGTCATCCATGCGCCATTGCGGTTCGTCGCATCAATGATGCTCAGCAGGCCGGCCTGCTCTAGTTCGCGAAGATACATGCCATTCAGTGGGTCGCCGACATAGGCGCATTTCCATGCCTCTGACTCGCAACGGAAGGACGTTAGTCGAGTATCGGCGTGATGGGGAACGTATACGACCGGAAGGTGAGCGAATTGCTGTCGGAAATAGCCATCCTGGCCAATTGAACTCGTAATAACTCCATCAGCCAGCTTCCAATCCAGGACTGCCATTGGCCCATCGACGGGATCAACAAAGATGCGATTACCGTTCGCGCGCAGCGTGTGTAGGCCGTCCAAACCATGGTCTAGCAACGCCGTCTTATTGACGATCACCGCTGATGATATAGGCTTCTGCACGCCCTTACATATGTCGACACTCACATCATAGTGTTTCAGGAGGGGAGTAACGATAGCTGCGAGTTGTTCTCCGCGCAGCAGAGCAGAGCCGCCCCGGCCCCGCTTCTCACCGAGTACGAACCACAAATTTTTGTATTTCATTATAAAGTTTTCTCAGACCGACACAATTTCCACGAATCTTAGCCGGAGATGAGTTCGCTGTGGAGAGGGCGAGGCCAGCTTTCGGTCCTTGATCATCCCCACGCCTACAGGGATCATCATGGAGACGCATTACCGGAAGGCGGGGATCGCCCCGACTGACGCCATGGTGAAGCGCCTCTATGAGCGCGGGTTCCGCATCAACCTCCGCAACTCCGGCGGCGAGACGCTGCACCTGTACCGCGAGGGCCATGAGGCCGACCTCGAAGGGGCCTGGTAACGGCCGCGCCATTACCTCCTCCGGCGGCCCGACTTGACCGGACCGGCGCCCCGGGTGGAAGTGAAGGCGCCATGATCCTGCTCATCGACAACTATGACAGCTTCACCTTCAACCTCGTCCACTTCCTCGGGGAGTTGGGCGCGGAGGTGGCCGTCTGGCGCAACGATGCGCTGTCGGTCGGGCAGGCGCTGGAGATGAACCCCCGCGCCATCGTGCTCTCCCCCGGCCCCTGCACGCCGAAGGAGGCGGGGATCTGCCTGGACCTGATCGGGGCAGCCTCAAGGAAGGGCGTGCCGCTCTTCGGCGTATGCCTCGGCCATCAAGCGATCGGCCAGGCCTTTGGCGGCGCCGTGGTGCGCGCCCCCGAGCCGGTGCACGGCAAGGTGCATGATGTCCATCACGGCGGGACCGATGTCTTCGCCGGCCTCCCCTCCCCCTTCCGGGCCACACGCTACCACTCCCTCGTCGTCCGGCGAGAGGACATGCCCGAACAGCTCGCCGTGACGGCGGAGACGACGGACGGGCTCGTGATGGGCCTGGCGCATCGGGACCTGCCGGTCTGGGGCGTGCAGTTCCATCCGGAGAGCATCGCCTCCGCCCATGGCCACGACATGCTGGCCAATGTCATGCGAATGGCGGGGATCAACCTGCCGCCGCGCCCCGAGATCCTGCCGCGGGCCGCCTGACCATGTCGCTCAAACCTGTCCTGGCCCGGCTCGCCGCCGGGGAACGCCTCGCGGAGAGCGAGGCGGAGTCGGCCTTCGACACGGTCATGGCCGGCGAGGCCACGCCCGCGCAGATCGCGGGGATGCTCATGGCCATGCGCGTGCGTGGCGAGACCGTGGCCGAACTGACCGGCGCCGTGCGGGCCATGCGCGCGCGGATGATCGGCGTGGATCTGCCCGAGGATGCGATCGACCTCGTCGGAACCGGCGGGGACGCGGCGGGCAGCCTGAACATCTCCACCGCCGCCGCGCTGGTCGTGGCGGGCGCCGGGGTGCCGGTGGCCAAGCACGGGAACCGGGCCCTGTCCTCCCGCGCCGGCGCATCGGACGTGCTGACCGCACTCGGGGTGAATACCGACGTGCCGTTCGACCGGATTCCCGAGGTGCTTCGCGGCGCCGGCATTTGCTTCCTGATGGCGCCCCGCCATCATTCGGCGCTGCGCCACGCCGCCGGACCGCGCATGGAGCTGGGGACGCGGACGATCTTCAACCTGCTCGGCCCCCTGGCCAATCCGGCCCGGGTGCGGCGTCAGATGACCGGCGCCTTCGCCGCGCAATGGCTGCGCCCGATGGCGGAAACCCTCGGCCGCACCGGCACTCAGCATGCCTGGCTCGTGCATGGCCAGGGGCTGGACGAGCTAACCGTCAACGGCCCTTCCCATGTGGTCGAGCTGAAGGACGGCGTCATCCGCGAATTCGGGGTGACGCCGGAGGAGGCCGGCCTGGCCCGCCACCCCGCCGAGTCCCTGCGCGGCGGCGAGCCGGCGGAGAATGCCGAGGCACTTCTCGGCGTGCTGCGCGGCGATACCGGGGGCTACCGGGACTGCGTGCTGCTGAACGCTGCGGCCGCACTGATCGTGGCGGGCAAGGTGACGGATCTGCGGGCGGGGGTGGTTCTGGCAGCGGAGGCCATTGCCTCTGGGGCGGCCATGCGGGCGCTTGAACGGCTTCGGGCGCTAACGGCGGGGTAGCGCCCCCTGGCTCATCAGCCGCGCGGCAAGTTGAAAGGACCCGGGACGCGGCTTCGGCCGTTATATCCTCGGAAAATCGATGGCGAGGTCCGGGCTGGCCGTTGCCGCCCCGGCGAGGGGTTCAAGGGAAGCGGCGCTCCCCTGGCCCCCCTTGCCCCCCGCTTGACGCGCGCCACGCAACGGCGCCAGGAACCTCCCATCATGGATCAGACCTTCCCGGTACCGGATGCGCCCTTGTCGGACACGCTCCGCCGAATCCTCGACGATAAGCGGGCCGAGGTGCAGGCGCGCATGCAGGAGACCCCCCTGGCCGAGATGGAGCGGCGGGCCCGGGATGCCGGCAGGCCGCGCCGCTTCACCGAGGCGCTCTGTAATGCGGTGGCGGAGATGCGGGTCGGGCTGATCGCCGAGGTGAAGCGGGCCTCGCCCTCGGGCGGGCTGATCCGCGAGCCCTTCGATCCCGCCGGCATCGCCCGTGCCTATGAGGCGGCCGGGGCCACCTGCCTGTCGGTGCTGACGGACGAGCCGTATTTCCAGGGCACGGCGGAGCATCTGCGCTTGGCGCGGGAGGCGACGGAACTTCCCGTGCTGCGCAAGGACTTCATGATCGATCCCTGGCAGGTTTTCGAGGCCCGCGCGATGGGGGCTGATGCCATCCTCATCATCATGGCGGCGCTGAGCGACGCGGAGGCCGAGGTGCTGGAGGATGTGGCGCGCGGCCTGGATATGGGCGTGCTGGTCGAGGTGCATGACGAGGCTGAGTTGCAGCGGGCGCTCGGGCTCGAAACGCGGCTGATGGGCATCAATAATCGCGACCTGCGCTCCCTCAGGACCGACATCAGCGTGACGGAGCGGCTCGCGCCACTTGTTCCCGCGGACCGCATTCCCGTGGCCGAGAGCGGGATCCGCACGCCGGAGGATGTGCGCCGCATGGCCGCCGCCGGCGCGCGCTGCCTCCTGGTCGGCGAGCACCTGCTGCGCCAGCCGGACCCCGGCGAGGCGGCCCGCCAGCTGGTGCAGGCCGCTTGAGCGGGCCCCTCACCCATTTCGATGCCGCCGGCCGCGCGGCAATGGTGGATGTCTCGGCCAAGGCCGAAACGGTGCGCGAGGCGACCGCGAAGGGCCGGATCACCATGCGGCCCGAAACCCTGGCGCTGATCGCCGAGGGCCGCGCCGGCAAGGGCGACGTGCTCGGCGTCGCGCGGCTGGCCGGCATCATGGCCGCCAAGCGCACGGCCGATCTGATTCCGCTCTGCCATCCCCTGCCCCTCTCCTCCGTCTTGGTCGAGCTGGAGTTGGCAGTGCCGGACGCGGTGGAGATCGCCGCCACTGTCCGCACCACCGGCCGCACCGGGGTGGAGATGGAGGCGATGACGGCCGTGACCGTCGCGGCGCTGACCATCTACGACATGGTGAAGGCCGTGGATCGCGGCATGCGGATCGAGGCGGTGCGGCTGACCCGCAAGTCCGGCGGGAAGTCGGGTCTCTACGAGGCGCCCTGATGATCCCGGTTTCCGAGGCGCTTGAGCGCATCCTGGCAGGCATCTCGCCCACCGGGGCGGAAAGTGTGGCGCTGCCGGAAGGCTGGGGCCGGGTGCTGGCCCTACCCGTCGTGGCAAGGCTGACGCAGCCGCCGACCGATGTCTCCGCCATGGATGGCTATGCGCTGCGCGCCGCGGATGGCGCCGTGGGCTCGAAGCTGCGCGTCGTGGGCTCATCTCCGGCGGGGCATCCTTTCGCCGGATCGGTCGGGCCGGGCGAGGCGGTGCGGATCTTCACCGGCGGCGCCGTGCCACCCGGCGCGGACGCGATCCTGCTGCAGGAGGACACGACGGCCGATGGCGAACAGGTCATACCGACAGAGGCGCCACGCACCGGGCGCCATATCCGCCGCGCGGGCCTCGACTTCACCAAGGGCAGTATGCTGCTCCCCCCCGGGCGGCGCCTGACGGCGCGCGACA
>DATCMG010000442.1:0-14749 GCA_036563555.1 Roseomonas sp.
AGTTTGCAAGAAGGTTTTCCGACAACGCCAAGTCGGAGATGAGGCGGCGGGTGACCGTCCGGTGCATCCTGGAACCTGAAGGGCGAGGCGGTCAGAAGCCTCGAGTCGGCACGAACCTCTTGAACCTGTCTGGACCGGCAAGGGTTCAGGCTGTAGGGCTCGGCGATGGACAGGAACCCGCCTCCGACGAAGCCATGGGACACGGCCCAACTCGCCCGTTACGGAGCCATGCTCGGGACCCTGGGCGGCATGGTGGGATACGTGTCTCACGCGTCCAACGATGGATGGCTCTTCCAGGATAGCCCGTTCATGCACGCTCTCACGGATGCAGGGCTCGGCGCACTCGCCGGAAGCCTCCTGTTTGCCGCCGTCTCTGCCGTCTGCAACCGGCTCAGGCGGAGGCCGTAATTCTGATCATGCCCTTCATGGATCCGCCCGGCTTGATGAGGCGGATCGGATGAGGCGGCGGCGCCTCCGCGCCCGGATAGCCGATGATTCCTCGCGGTCAGGGGCAGACGAGACGGAGCGTGCCGGATGGACGGGCTGTAAGACCTCGGTGTCGTTCCCGGCCGGAGGGCGGCGGAGGCGAAGGGAATCCATGATCCCAAGCGTGTGAGGGATCCCCTTCCCGCACTGCGTGCGCCGGGGATGACACCCACGCCGTCATGGCTGGGCTTGTCCCGGCCATGACGGAGGAGAAGCGCCCCGTCCCCGGGCCGATCCCGGGTTCTGCTCCGCGGCCCCGGGATGACGCTCTTCCCCTCACGGCCGCCAAAAACCATCAGCGACCAAAGTCCGATCTGGTCCCGCTTGCCCCGACCCTCTCTCTTTCCGTAAATCTAGACCTAAATCCATCAGGCAAGCGTCTGGGAGAAGCGCCATGGAAGAGAAGATCTACGACGTGCCGGCCGAGTGGACGCATCGCGCCTATCTGGACGATGCGGGCTACCTCGCCAAGTACGAGGCTTCGATCAGGGACCCGGAGGCCTTCTGGGCCGAGGAAGCCAAGCGCATCCACTGGTTCAAGGCCCCGACCCGGATCAAGAACACCAATTTCGGCCCCGACAACGTGGCGATCCGCTGGTTCGAGGACGGCGTCACCAACGTGGCCTATAACTGCGTCGACCGGCATCTCCACACCCGCGGCGACCAGGTCGCCATCATCTGGGAAGGCGACGACCCGTCCGAATCGAAGACGATCACCTACCGCGAGCTGCACGCGGAGGTCTGTCGCATGGCCAACATCATGCGCAACCGCGGCGTCGAGAAGGGCGACCGGGTGACGATCTACATGCCGATGATCCCGGAAGCCGCCTATGCCATGCTCGCCTGCGCGCGGCTGGGGGCGATCCATTCCGTGGTGTTCGGCGGCTTCTCGCCGGATTCCCTGGCGAGCCGCATCCAGGACGCCAAGTCCGCCTTCGTCATCACGGCGGACGAGGGCCTGCGCGGCGGCCGCAAGGTGCCGCTCAAGGTGAACGTGGACGCCGCCATCGAGCGCGTCGGCGCCGGCGTGGTCGACCACGTGCTGGTGGTGCGCCGCACGGGCTCGGCCGTCAACATGGTGCCGGGCCGCGACGTCTATTACGACGAAGCCGCCAGCATGGTGTCCGACGACTGCCCCTACGAGGAGATGAACGCGGAGGACCCGCTGTTCATCCTCTACACCTCGGGATCGACGGGAACGCCCAAGGGCGTGCTGCACACCACCGGCGGCTACCTCATCTTCGCGGCGATGACGCATCAATACGTGTTCGACTACCACGACGGCGACATCTACTGGTGCACCGCCGACGTGGGCTGGGTGACGGGCCATTCCTACATCCTCTACGGACCGCTGGCGAACGGCGCCACGACCCTGATGTTCGAGGGCGTGCCGACCTATCCGACCATCTCCCGCTTCTGGGAGGTGATCGACAAGCACCAGGTCAACATCTTCTACACCGCGCCCACCGCGATCCGCTCGCTGATGCAGGCCGGCGAGGAGCCGGTGAAGAAGACCTCGCGCAAGTCGCTTCGTCTGCTGGGTTCCGTCGGCGAGCCGATCAATCCGGAAGCCTGGGAATGGTACCATCGGGTGGTCGGCGACGACCGCTGCCCGATCGTCGACACCTGGTGGCAGACGGAGACCGGCGGCATCCTGATCACGCCGCTGCCCGGCGCCACCCGGCTCAAGCCGGGTTCCGCCACGCGGCCGTTCTTCGGCGTGAAGCCGCAGATCGTGGATGCGGACGGCAAGGTTCTGGAGGGCGCCACGGAGGGCAATCTGGTGATCGCCGATTCCTGGCCGGGCCAGATGCGCACGGTCTATGGCGACCACGAGCGCTTCGTGCAGACCTACTTCTCCACCTACCCTGGCAAGTATTTCACCGGCGACGGCTGCCGGCGCGATGCGGACGGGTACTACTGGATCACCGGGCGCGTGGACGACGTGATCAACGTGTCCGGCCATCGCATGGGCACGGCGGAGGTGGAATCCGCCCTGGTGGCGCATCCGAAGGTCTCGGAGGCCGCCGTGGTGGGCTATCCGCACGACATCAAGGGCCAGGGCATCTATGCCTATGTGACCCTGATGGCCGGCGAGGAGCCGTCCGAGGAGCTGCACAAGGAGCTCGTCGCCTGGGTGCGCAAGGAGATCGGCCCCATCGCGTCGCCCGACCTGATCCAGTTCGCCCCCAGCCTGCCGAAGACCCGCTCCGGCAAGATCATGCGCCGCATCCTGCGCAAGATCGCCGAGGACGAGTTCGGCTCGCTCGGCGACACCTCGACGCTGGCCGATCCCGGCGTGGTCGACGACCTGATCACCAACCGCCAGAACAAGCGCACGCAGGCGGCTTGAGCCGAACGCGATGCAAAGCATGGACAGGATGGCCGGGACGATCCCGGCCATCCTCTTTGCACGAAGCCATCGTGAAGCACGATCGACGGCGTCCGAAGAACGCCCGTGACGTGCCAGGACGCACACCTTGGCCGGAGGAACGCCGTTGAGCTCCTCGTGCTCGAAGCGTAAGGTCGAGCCCGTTCTTCCAGGAGTCCGTTCCATGGCCTTGAAGCGTCTTTTCACCGATCATCCGGAATCCGCGGGTGAGAGCTATTTTGAGCACATGAACGTCGCCTTGAGCTTCGCCGGCCCTCTGCTCGTCGCGGGCCTGGCGGCCCTGGTTCACGCCTTCCTGCCCTTCCTCTTCCTCACGACCGCCAGCCGCACGGTGAAGCAGCTGCATGCGCGGATGCTGAACCGCCATCCGCACCCGGTTTCGCACGACGCCCGTGACCGGATGCTGGCCTGGGACCCGGTGATCTGAGCCTGCACCGGCAGGCCAGGCTGGAACCGTAGCCTTATCTCTCGCGTCTCACCCTCACGCATGTTCCGCAGGAGGGTTCGAGACATGGGCGCGCGCGCCGCATTCGCCATCGCCGCCGTCATCGCGGTCGTCGCCGCAAGCACCGGCGCGTCCGCCCGGGAGGTCGTGCCCTTCGAGGGGCGCGTGTCGCCCGGCACCATCGTCATCAAGACGGCCGAGCGGCGGCTCTATTACGTGCGCGGCGACGGAACGGCCCTGCGCTACCGCGTGGCGGTGGGCAAGCCCGGCAAGCAATGGTTCGGCGAGGCGCGGATCGACGGCAAATACGTCAGGCCCGCCTGGGCGCCGCCGGCGGAGGTCAAGCGCGACAACCCGCGCCTGCCCGACGTGATCCCCGGCGGTGCCCCGAACAATCCCATGGGCGCCAGGGCGCTCACCCTCAATCTCGACGAATATGCCATCCACGGCACCAACCGCCCGGGCTCCATCGGCACCTACGCATCCTACGGCTGCATCCGCATGCTCAACGAGGACATCGTCCATCTCTACGATCAGGTGAGCGTGGGCACGCGGGTGGTGGTGGTGCCGTAGCCGGGAACGACGCTTAAGAGATCTAGCTTTGTACCTCTAAAGCCTCATCCCGAGAGGCTGGCTCACCATACGCTTCCCTCGCTGTCATGGCCGGCCTTGTGCCGGCCATCCCGATGCTGAAAGGCGTGGCGCTCCACGGCCTTCCTCCAGGAGCCAGGCACTCAGGATGACCAGTGAGATCGATTACAGCGGCTGATACAAATCCGCCCGCGTCGGCGGCAGGCCCGAAGGCCCGCGCGCGCGCTTCGACGCCAATGTCTGGTTCACGCCCACCGCCGCGCGCTCGAAGGCGAGCGAGCAGCCGGCGAGATAGAGCAGCCACATGCGGGTCTTCTCCGGCCCGACGAGCGCCTCGGCCTCCTTGCGGCGGGCATTGAGGCTTTCCCACCAGAGCCTCGTCGTGCGCTGATAATGCTCGCGCCATGCCTCCACGTCATGCACCTCGAAGCCGTGGCGTTCCAGGTTGGAAACGGACATGCCCAGGTGGTCGAGCTCGCCGCCGGGGAAGATGTAGCGGGTGAGCGCCTTGTATTCGGGCTTGAGCTTCTGGAACGCCTTGTCGCTGCGCTTGGCGCGCCGTGCGATGGTGTGATGCAGATAAAGCCCGCGCGGGCGCAGCAGGCGATGCACGGCGCCGAAATAGACCGGGTGGTTGGCGATTCCCACATGCTCGAACATGCCGATGGACGAGATCTTGTCGAACTCGCCATCCATCTGGGTGAAGTCCTTCACCAGCACCTCGACCCGGTCCTGCAGCCCGAGGCGCTGCACCTTGTCCCGCGCCAGCGCCGCCTGCTCCTCGGCGAGCGTCACGCCGGTGGCCTTGACCCCGTAATGCTGCGCCGCGTGGCAGATGAGGGCGCCCCAGCCGCAGCCGATGTCGAGCAGGCGCTCGCCGGGTTTGAGCCGCAGCTTGTGGCAGATCATGTCGAGCTTGTCCCGTTGCGCGCGGGCGATGTCGTCGTGCCAGTCCGGCTGGAAGTACGCGCAGGTATAGACCATCTCCGGGTCGAGGAAGAGCCGGTAGAACTCGTTCGACACATCGTAATGGTAGGCGACGTTCTGCTTGTTGGTCCGGGGCTTCCCGTCGCGGGCGTCCGGCTTGTCCTCGACCCGGGCGAGCGGGCGCGGCATGTCGGCGGGCGCGCGCAGGAAATGATAGGCGGTCTTGAGAGCTTTCAGCTTGCTCAAGGCCTTCAGGCGCCTGCCGGCCTTCTGCGGGCGCTGGGAGGCGAGATCGAAGATGGTGCCGTTCTTGAGATCGATGAGCCCCGCCACATAGGCGTTGAGCGCCGTGTCCAGGTTCGGGCGGCGCAGGAGGGCGGCGATCACGCTCTCGCGCCGGATGACGAGCCGCATGGCATAGGACGGCAGATCAGCCGGGATCGTCGAGCCGTCCCACAATTCGAAGCCGAACTGGAGATCGAGCGCCCGGTGAGCATCGCTCAACAGGTCCCGGAACATTCCCAGCCGCGCCGTCTCGCCCGCCCCAGCCATGCGCCCTCCCCTTTTGCGGCAAGGTAGCGGCAGGCCCGCGAGGGAACAACAGGTGCTTTCGCTCCTGATGGGTCTTCACCAATTAATTCGCCATGTCCGCTTCACCTGCGAGATCTGAGAGATGCCGGAGCTTTTCGGGATTGCGCACGATATAGACCCCGACGATGCGGCCATCCTCGATGTCGAGGGACGTGGTCTGCACCATGCCGTCCTTTTCGAGGGTGACGAAGCCGGGCAATCCGTTGATCAGCCCCTTGTAGAGAACGGGAGGCAATTGGCCTTCGTCCTTGCGCGCCACGCCCATGAAGAGGCCCGACACCCGGCGGAAGCCGAAGAGCGGGTTGAGGGCCGCATTCCGGATGCCGCCGCCATCCGTGTAGGAGACGACGTTCTCCGCCAGGATATTGCGCAGCGCCGTCAGGTCGCCGCTGCGCGAGGCGGCGAAGAACGCATCGGTCATCCGCTCGCCTTCATCCCGGTCGATGGCGTAGCGCGGCCGGTCCGCGCGGACGTTCTTTCGCGCACGGGCCGCGAGCTGGCGGCAAGCGGCCGGGTCCCGGTCCAGGGTCGTGGCGACCTCGTCGAAGCCGAGCCCGAAGACGTCGTGCAGGAGAAAGGCTGCGCGCTCGAGCGGCGAAAGCCGCTCCAGGGCCATCATCAGGGTCAGCGACAGATCCTCGCTCATGTCCTCCTGTTCCGCTTCCAGGACCGGCTCGGGCAGCCAGGGCCCGATATAGGTCTCGCGCTTGACCCGCGCCGATTTGAGGATGTCGAGGCACAGGCGCGTGACCGTCTTGGACAGGAAGGCGCCCGGTTCGCGGATGGCGGACCGGTCCGCCTGGTGCCAGCGGATATAGGCCTCCTGCACCACGTCCTCGGCTTCCGCGATGGAGCCGAGCATGCGGTAGGCCAGGCGGACCAGCCCCGGCCTGAGGGGCTGGAACCGGTCCGCCGCGTCGCCGTCAGGCGGCAGCACGGCTTGCCTCGACCGGATGGATCGAACGGAACCCGATGGCCAGGCGGTTCCAGGTGTTGATCGCGCCGATCATCAGGGTCAGATTGACCTGCTCGGCGGGCGTGAAGTGCCGGCTCAGCTCCGCATAATCCTCGTCGGGAGCATGGGTCTCGGCCACCAGGGTCAGGGCCTCGGTCCAGGCGAGCGCAGCCCGCTCGCGGTCATTGAACAGGGGCGATTCCCGCCAAGCGTTGAGGAGATAGAGCCGCTCCTCGGTCTCGCCGCTGGCGCGGGCATCCTTGGTGTGCATGTGGAGGCAGAAGGCGCAGCCGTTGATCTGCGAGGCGCGGATCTTCACCAGCTCGAGCAGGCTGTGCTCCAGACCGCTGTTCTTCAGGGTCTTTTCCAGCTCCACCATCGGCTTCAGGGAACCGGGGGCGACTTCGAAGGGAATCAAACGGGCTTTCATCGTCTTGGTCCTCATGGATCGTGTTGCTCACGATGCTAAGACGAGGCAGCGATGCCAGATGTGACATGAGGCTGAAAAAAATGGTCTCTAAAAATCGCTCGTCAGGCCTTTCACCTCCCAATCCTCGTAGCGAACGGGCTCGAGGCCGCCGCGGCCCTGGAACTCCTTCTGCTTCGCGAGTTCGGCCGCGCGGGCATCGATCTCGAGCCGGCGCTGGGCGGCCTCCGCGAGAGCCCTTTGAGCCGCAGGGGACAGGGGCTTGCCGGGAGCCGCGCCTTCGACGGGGCCTTCGGGGGGAGTATTGTCGTTCATGCTCATGAGATGCCTTATGCCAGATTTCCGCCCCGTTGGGAGGAAGCCCTTGAAAGTTCGGCCCACCGCATTCCGGCCCTGCCTCGTCATGGCCGGCCATGACGGGAAGGTCTCACGGCGAGCTGGACTTCGAGGAAGAACCCTTGGGAGGGAGCTGGACCGTTCCCACATAGGGTTCAACGGATGGATTTCGTGTTGACCACGAGGTGGAGACCCCGATGAACACCGTCAAGACCGGAATGCTGCTGGCGGGCCTGATGGCCCTGTTCGGCGTCGTCGGCTATTTCCTGGGCGGCGGCACCGGCATGATGATCGCGTTGGGTCTGGGCCTCGCGACGAATGTCTTCGCCTATTGGAACTCGGACCGGCTGGCGCTCGCCGCCCATCACGCGGTGGAGGTGGACGAGCGCACGGCGCCCGAGCTGGTCCATATGGTGCGCGATCTTGCAGGGCGCGCCGGCCTTCCCATGCCGCGGGTCTATCTCATCGACAACCCGCAGCCCAATGCGTTCGCCACCGGGCGCAACCCGGAGAATGCGGCGGTCGCGGCCACCACGGGCCTCCTCCACATGCTCTCCCCTGACGAGGTGGCGGGCGTGATGGCGCACGAGCTCGCCCATATCAGGAACCGCGACACCCTGATCATGACGGTGAGCGCGACCATTGCCGGCGCCATCGCGACGCTGGCCCAGTTCGGCTTCCTCTTCGGCGGCCGGGGCGAGAACCGGCCGAACCCGATCGTGATGATCGGCACGGCGCTGCTGGCACCCCTGGCCGCCATGATCATCCAGATGGCGATCAGCCGTTCGCGGGAATACGACGCCGACCGGATGGGCGCGCAGATCTGCGGCAAGCCGCTGGCGCTGGCCTCGGCACTCGCCCGCATCGCGGGCGGCGTGGCGCATATTCCGAACCCCGATGCGGAGCGCCGCCCCGCGACCGCCTCGCTCTTCATCATCAACCCGCTCTCCGGGCAAGGCGTGGACAATCTGTTCTCCACTCATCCCGCGACGGAAAACCGGATTGCGGCCCTGCACGCTTTGGCGCAGGAGATGGGCACGCCGGCGCAGCCCGCCGGCTCCTTCGCGCAGAGTTCATCGAGTCCCTGGGGTTCCACCGGGGGCTCAATCGGAGGCTCGACCGGCACCCGCCGCGGGCCCTGGGGATAAAATTTTGAATCAATCGGACGAACAGGCAGGCCTCGGGCCCCGCCGCCTTGCCTGGATGGCGGTGACGGAAGCCATGAAGCGGCGCGTGCCGCTCGACGACGTGATGGAGGAATTGGCCCAGGCGGAAAATCTGTCCGGCCGCGACGAGGCGCTCGCCCGCGCCATCGCCATCGTCACCTTCCGGCGCCTGGGCACCCTCGGACGGGCCTTGAACGAGCGGCTCAACAAGCCGCCGAAGGACGAGCGCCTGATGCATCTGCTGGCCACCGGCGCGGCGCAGATCCTGTTTCTCGACGTGCCCGACCATGCCGTCGTCGACAGCGCCGTGCAGCTCGCCCAGAACGATCCCAAGCTCCATCACGCCGGTGGCTTCATCAATGCCGTCCTGCGCCGCGTCGCCCGCGAGCGCGAGGAAATCCTGAGCCAGGACGATCCCTGGCTCGACACGCCGACCTGGCTGGAGGAGCGCTGGATCGCGCAATACGGCGAGCCGCTCGCCACGACCATCGCCGAGGCGCACCGCTCTTTGGCCTCCGTCGACCTGACGGTGAAAAGCGATCCGGCAGCCTGGGCGGAACGCCTCGGCGGGATTCTCCTGCCCACCGGCAGCGTCCGCCTGAAGGAGCGCACCGCCATTCGCGAGTTGCCCGGTTTCGAGGAGGGTGAATGGTGGGTTCAGGATGCCGCCGCCGCCCTGCCGGCCCGCCTGCTGCAGGCGAAGCCCGGCGAGCGCATCGCGGATCTCTGCGCCGCGCCCGGGGGCAAGACGGCCCAGCTGGCCGCGGCCGGCGCCGATGTGCTGGCCGTCGACCGTTCGGCCAAGCGGCTGCAGCGGCTCGAGGAGAACCTCTCCCGCCTCCACCTGAAGGCCGAGACCCGCGCCATCGACGCGGAGAAGCTCGACTCAGGCCCCTTCGACGCCATCCTGCTCGATGCCCCCTGCTCGGCCACCGGCACCATCCGCCGCCATCCCGACGTGGCCTGGACCAAGAGCGAGGAGGACATCCGCAAGCTCTCCGGATTGCAGGCCCGCCTGCTCGACAAGGCGGCAGGCCTCCTGAAAGTCGGCGGACGGCTGGTCTACTGCACCTGCTCGCTGGAAGCCGAGGAAGGCGAACGCCAGGCGGAGGGCTTCCTCGACCGCCATCCCGAATTCATCCGCAAGCCCATCGCGCCCGACGAGATCGGCGGCTTCGCCGAGTGCATCACGCCGCAGGGCGATATCCGCACGCTGCCGAGCCAGCTGGCGCTTTCGGAGCATGACCGCAGCGGCCTCGACGGCTTCTTTGTCGCACGGTTTGTGCACAAGGGACCGTGATCATAGTGAATCCTCCCTTACCTGTTGTTAACCGGTCAGCAGGAACTCCTCACCTAAGTTGGCTGGGATTCAAGCGAACAAGGGGAGCGCCACGGGTGGATTTCGGGCCGGATCGCTGGCGTCTGTACAGGCTTGCCGCTCGCGAGGCAGGCCGCGCCATGCGCGAAAGCGCGGTCTGGAGCCTGTCCCGGCTCTCCAGCGCGCCGGTGCCGACGCGGCTTCTCTTCGCCCCCCAGGATCTGCGCACGGCCGATCCCACCATCGCGACCGACATCTATTCCGGCTTCTTCGCCTTTTCCGGCCGGGCCATCACCACCAGCGGGCGCTCTCCCTTCGCCTTCACGCCGCCGAGCCGCGCCTGGGGCGAGGCGCTCTACGGCTTCGGCTGGCTGCGGCACCTGCGGGCGGCCGGCACGGCGCTCGCCCAGGCCAATGCCCGCTCCCTGGTGGACGAGTTCGTCACCTCGAAGCTCGGCGACAAGCGCATCGCCTGCAGCCCGGAGATCACGGCGCGCCGGCTCATGTCGTTCATCAGCCAGTCGCCGCTGATCCTGGAAGGCGCCGACCACGCCTTCTACCAGCGTTTCCTGAAGATCATCGGCCAGCATGTCCGCACCCTGGAGCGGCAGGTCCGCTCAGGCGCCCTGCCCTCCCAGCAGCTGATGGCCGCCATTGCGCTCTGTTATGCCGGCCTGTGCTGCGAGGGCCTCGAGCGGAACCTGAGGCGCGCGAGCCGCCTGCTCGCCCGCGAGCTCGAATGGCAGATCCTGGCCGATGGCGGGCATGCGAGCCGCAATCCCCGCATCATCGTCGATCTCCTGTTCGATCTTCTGCCCCTGCGCCAGATGTTCGCCAGCCGAGAGGTCGACACGCCCGATGCCCTGCTCCACGCCATCGACCGGATGCTGCCGATGGTGCGGCTGTTCCGGCACGGGGACGGCACGCTGTCCCATTTTAACGGCATGGGCGTGACCGCGGCCGATCATCTGGCGACGCTGCTCACCTACGACGACATGCGCAGCCAGCCGATCCACCACGCACCCCATTCGGGCTACGAACGGCTCGAGGCCGGACGCACGCTGCTCGTCGCCGACGTGGGCGCTCCGCCGCCGCGGCCCCTGTCCCAGGATGCCGGGGCCGGCTGCCTGTCCTTCGAGTTCTCGAGCGCCGCCCAGCGTATCGTGGTCAATTGCGGCACCCCCTATATCGCGGGCAATGCGATCATCCAGGCGTCGCGTTCGACGGTGGCGCATTCCACCGCCTCCATCGACGATGTCTCGTCCAGCCAGATCGTCGACAAGAAGGGGAGCTGGCTGCACCGCCGGATCTCCGCCTGGATCCTGCGCCGGGTCGGCCCCGTGGTCATCAGCGCGCCCGAGCGGGTGACGGCGGAGCGCAGCGAACGCGAGCACGCCCAGCTGCTGAGCGCCAGCCATGACGGATATAAAGCCCGCTTCGGCATCACCCACGAGCGGCGCTGGCAGCTTGCCCCCAAGGGCAACGTGCTGGAAGGCGAGGACAATTTCTGGAGCGAAGGCGGCCAGGCCGGGACCGTGCAGGCCATCATCCGCTTTCATCTCGCGCCCGGCATCAGGGCGAGCCGCGCGCAAGGCGGCCGCGTGGTGATGCTGGTGCTTCCCAACCGGGAGGCCTGGCAGTTCTCGGCCGCTCCGGTCGAGGCGGAGCTCGAGGACAGCGTGTTCCTGGCGACCGCCGAAGGCATGCGGCGCACCGAGCAGATCGTGCTGACGATCCGCCCGGGCGAGACCCCGACCGTGCGCTGGCGCTTCGAGCGCCTCGCCCGCACGTTCAGCGCCGAGCAGGCTGCAGAGCCAGGACCGGAGCTGATCTAGCGGCTTACGCGTTGGCCTCGGGCGGCAGGAAGTCGACGTCGTGCTCGGTGGAGAGCTGCAGCACACGCGGGATGTCGTTCAGATCGTGCAGGGCATCGAACAGGGCTTCCAGCTTGCCTGCGGGAGAAACCCAGAACAGGGCGCGCGCCGGTGCGTCCGACTTGTTGAAATAACCGTGCGGGACACCCCGCGGCATGCGCACGAGATCGCCCGCCTTCGCCTTGCTCCAGACACCATCGAGCTTCAGGTCGAGCTCGCCTTCGAGCACCAGGATGAACTCGTCCTGCGAGGGATGGATATGGACGGGCACGTATTGCCCCGGATCGCTGTTGGTCTCGAAGGCGAAGGTCGAGGTGCAGGAGGCTTTCGGAAAATAAAGCTGGCCCAGGATGTTCCACGACTTGCCCTGATATCCTTCGCCGGCCCGCGTGGTGCCCTTTTCGAGATCGCTCATGGTGTTCTCCGCGCCTGCGCTGCTCGCTTTCGGGAACAGCATGGCGGGAGCCTGTTTCCGCGGGCAAATGGTCAAAGGGGGTAAGGACGGACCCATGCCAGCATCGGTGGATGTTCGAAGGGGCCCCCGATCATCCGATCTGCTAAAATGGGGCGGCGTTGCGTTCGAATTCCTTGGCGAGAACGGGAGCGAAGCATGTCTTCCAAGTTCCATGCGAAGAGTGCCGATTCCTACGAGCAGCTCATGGGCCGCTGGAGCCGGAGACTGGCGAGGCCGTTCCTCGACTTTGCGGGACTGGCAGCGGGCGAGCGGGTGCTCGATGTCGGCTGCGGTACGGGCAGCCTGACATTCACCATCCCTGAGGTCGCCGATATCGGCCGCATCGAGGGAATCGACTATTCCGAGGCCTATGTCGAGGCTGCCCGGCAGCGGAACACAGACCCGCGGATCACCCTCGCCCAGGGTGATGCCTGCGCCCTTCCGTTTCCGGATGGTTCATTCGACCGGGCTCTTGCTCTGCTCGTGCTGCATTTCATTCCGGAATCGGAGCAGGCTCTGCGCGAGATGAGCCGCGTGACGAAGCCCGGCGGGGTCGTGGCAGCCGCCGTCTGGG
This sequence comes from Roseomonas sp., assembly GCA_036563555.1. Lineage (GTDB taxonomy): Bacteria > Pseudomonadota > Alphaproteobacteria > Acetobacterales > Acetobacteraceae > Roseomonas. Next base: position 12,537 of record DATCMG010000442.1, read on the forward strand.
ACAGTTATGGCGGCATGTCCTACCAGCGCATGTTCTGGGACACCGCCGCGGTTCTCGATCCCGCTGCTGCGACCCACAGGCGCGAGAGCTATTTCAAGCCGCTGACGGGGTCCAGCGAGATGCGGGCGCTCTGGACCCGGATCGGCCTCTCGGACGTCACTGAGGTCCCACTGACGATCCGCATGGACTTCCAGGACTTCGAGGATGTCTGGCGTCCGATCGCGGAGGGCGAAGGACCCCTTGGAAAATATGTCACCGGGCTCGACGACACCAAGCGCACGGCCTTCGAGCACGCCCTGCGGGCCGCCTACGAGGCGGGCGAGCCGGACGGTCCGCGATCCTTCGCGGCCGTGGCGTGGGCGTGCCGCGGCGTCGTACCCGAGGGATGGCAGAGCCGGGGATGAGCCCGGGATAGGACTCCGCGGCCGGACGGGCATCGCTGCCCATGGCCATGCGGAGGGTGCTGCAGCCCGTTGCGGCCGCGACAGGTTCCCATCCCCGGCCCGCCGTGGTATCGCGCCCGCATCTTTTTCCTTGAATGGAGCGGCCGCCATGCCGAGCGACCTGAAGCGCGTATCCCGCGCTCTGCTTTCCGTATCCGACAAGACGGGGCTCGTGGACTTCGCCCGCGCGCTCTCCGAGCGCGGCATCGAGCTGGTGTCCACCGGCGGCACGCATAAGGCGCTCAGCGAGGCGGGCCTGCCCGTGAAGGACGTGAGCGAGCTCACGGGATTTCCGGAGATGATGGACGGGCGCGTGAAGACGCTGCATCCCGCCGTCCACGGCGGCCTGCTCGGCATCCGGGTCAATCCGGAGCACCAGGCGGCGATGCTCGCCCATGGCATCCAGCCCATCGACCTCCTGGTGGTGAACCTCTATCCGTTCGAGGCGACGGTCGCGGCCGGCAAGCCCTATGACGATTGCATCGAGAACATCGACATCGGCGGCCCCGCCATGATCCGCGCGGCGGCCAAGAACCATGGCGACGTGGCCGTGGTGGTGGACGGCGGCGATTATGGCGCCGTTCTGGAAGATCTCGCCAAGTACGACAGCTCCGTCACCCTGACCCTGCGCCGGCGCCTGGCCCAGAAGGCCTATGCCCGCACCGCTGCCTACGACGCGGCGATCTCCAACTGGTTCGCCGCCGAGCTCGGCGAAGAGACGCCACCCTTCCGCGCGCTCGGCGGCGCCATCGCGGAGGTCATGCGCTACGGCGAGAACCCGCACCAGAGCGCCGCCTTCTACCGCACGCCGGAGAACCGCCCGGGTGTCGCCACCGCGCGCCAGGTGCAGGGCAAGCAGCTCTCCTACAACAACATCAACGACACCGATGCGGCCTACGAGGCCGTGGCGGAGTTCGCGCCCGAGCGCTCAGCCGCCATCGTGATCGTCAAGCACGCCAACCCTTGCGGCGTCGCGGAGGGCACCTCCTTGCGCGAGGCGTACGAGAAGGCCCTGCGCTGCGATCCGGTCTCGGCCTTCGGCGGCATCGTGGCCATGAACCGGCCGCTCGACGCGGAGGCTGCCAAGGCCATCACCGAGATCTTCACGGAAGTGATCATCGCGCCCGACGCCACCGAGGAGGCGATCGCCATCGTGGCGGCCAAGAAGAACCTGCGCCTGCTGCTGGCGGGCGGCCTGCCCGATCCGCGCCAGGAGGGCCTGACCCTGCGCACGGTCGCGGGCGGCTTCCTGGCGCAGAACCGGGACAACGCCGTGGTCGACGCCATGGACCTCAAGGTGGTGACGAAACGCGCCCCCACCGACCGGGAGCTGGAGGACCTGCGCTTCGCCTTCCGCGTCGCCAAGCACGTGAAGTCGAACGCCATCGTCTATGCCAGGGATCTCGCGACGGTAGGCATCGGGGCCGGCCAGATGAGCCGGGTCGATTCCTCCCGCATCGCCGCCTGGAAGGCCGCCGAGGCCGCGAAGGCCGCGAACCTTCCCGAGACCCTCGCCAAGGGCTCGGTGGTGGCCTCCGACGCGTTCTTCCCCTTCGCGGACGGCCTGCTTGCCGCAGCCGAAGCCGGCGCCACCGCGGTGATCCAGCCCGGCGGCTCCATGCGCGACGACGAGGTGATCAAGGCCGCCGACGAGGCCGGGCTTGCGATGGTATTCACGGGCCACCGGCACTTCCGGCACTGAGAATGATACTGTCCGTCGCGGCTCATCCTCCGTCATCACCGGCCTTGTGCCGGTGATCCCGATTGAGT
>DATCMG010000454.1:0-6764 GCA_036563555.1 Roseomonas sp.
TCCGAACCCCGGGGGGAGGAAGCCCTCGTGCCGCCGGATTCGATTTCGTGGCAGGTCTTCAAGAACCCGGTGGCCCTGTTCGTCGGCGGGGTTGCGGCGGTGATCCTGGAATTGGCGGAACCGCGTGTGCGCACAGGGGTCTGGGAGCACTCATCCTTCCGCACCGATCCCGTGCGCCGCCTCCAGCGCACCGGGCTCGCGGCCATGGTCACCGTCTATGGCGCGCGGAGCGTGGCGGAGAGGATGATTGCCGGCATCGTACGCGTGCATGACGGAATCGACGGCCGGACGCCTTCCGGTCTCGCCTACCGCGCCAATGATGTGGAATTGCTGACATGGGTACAGGCCACCGCTTGCTTCGGCTTCGCCCAGGCCTATAGCCACTATGTCCGCCCCCTCGATCCTGAGGAAATCGACCGGCTCTACGCGGAGGGCGGACCGGCCTCCCGCCTCTACGGCGCGCTGGATGCCCCGACCTCCGGGGCCGGGATGGACAGCCTCTTCGCCGCGATGCGCGAAAGGCTGGAGCCGTCATCCATCCTGTTCGAGTTCCTGGACATCATGTGCCGCGCTCCGGTTTTTCCGGCACCATTGCGGCCCGCGCAGCGCATGCTGGTCCGCGCGGCCGTGGAGATCCTGCCGGACTGGGTCCGGCACAGGCTTGATCTGTCCCCCGATCGCGGGCTCCGGAGATGGGAGAAGCCACTGGCACGGTGGGCGGGGGGACTGTCCGATCGCATCGTGTTGCGCTCCGGCCCCGCGGCGCAATCCTGCCTGCGCCTCGGGCTGCCGGCGGATGCCCTCTACCGCAACTGAACGCCGCCGAGCCGGTTGCCCGCCCCGCCGTTTGGGCCCTTCAGGAACGCCTCAGGTGAGGTAACGCCCGCGCAAATGCTCCATGAAGGCCGAGGCATCCAGCGGCTTTCCGGTCGCGGCCGTCATCAGATCCTGAAAGCCCAGCAGCGATCCCTTCCCGTGGACGGAAACGCGCAGCCAGTTGACCAGCGGGCCGAAATCCCCCTGCGCCATTGCCTCGTCCAGTCCCGGCAGGGCGATCCGAGCCGCCTGCATGAGCTGCGCCGCGGCCATGGCGCCGAGCGTGTAGGAAGGGAAATAGCCGAATGCACCGTCATGCCAGTGGATGTCCTGCAGGCAACCACGTGCATCATCCGGCGGGGTCATGCCGAGCAGGCGGTGCAGCCCCTCCGCCCAGGCGCCGGGCAGGTCGGCCACGGCCAGCTCACCGGTAATCAGGGCGCGCTCCAGCCGGAAGCGCAGGATGATGTGGGCGGGATAGGTGATCTCATCCGCCTCCACTCGGATGAAGCCGCGCTCCACCCGGCGCCAGAGGCGGGCGAGGTTGGACGGCGCATAGGCCGCCGGATCGCCGCCGAAGGCCGCGTGCAGCTCCGGGCCGAGCCAGGAGAGATAAGGGTCTGAGCGGCTGGCCTGCATCTCGATGATGAGGCTCTGGGATTCATGCGCGGCCATGCCCGCGGCCTCGCCCACGGGCTGGCGGGCATAGGCTTCGGGCAGGCCGCGCTCATAAAGGGCGTGGCCGGTTTCGTGGAGGATGCCCAGGAGCGACTGCTCGAAGGAATCGGGCGTGTAGCGGGTGGTGATCCGCACATCGGTCGGCGTGCCGCCGCAGAAGGGATGCGCGCTCTCGTCCAGCCGGGCATGGCTGTAATCCAGCCCCGCCTGTTCCGAGAGCCGGCGGCCCAGGGCGCGCTGAACCTCCGTCGGGAAAGGGCCTTGCGGCGGAATAGGCGCGGGGCGGCTGGCCTGGATCGCCTCGGCTCGCGGCAGGGCATCGGCCAGGAAGGCCTCATAGGCCGCGAAGATCGGTTCGACATCGGCGGCACCGATTCCCGGCTGAAAGCCGTCCATCAGCGCGTCATAGGGGGTCAGCCCGGTGGCGGCGGAGAGTGCGGCGGCGGTTTCGCGCTGGAGGCTCACCACATCCTCGAGCCATGGGCGCACAGCGGCGAAATCGGCGCGCGGGCGCGCCTCGCGCCAGATCTTCTCGCAGGCGGAGTTGGCCCGCGCGGTGGCTTCCACGAGTGCCGGGGGCAGCGCGGTGGCGCGGAGATGGGCGCGGCGCATCAAAGCGAGGTTCGCCTCGTCCCAGGCTCCCTCGGCCGTGGCGACGGCGAGGTCCTCGGCCACTTCCGGCGCGACCAGCATCCCGTGCGCCACGCCCGCAAGCACCGCGAGTTGCTCCCCGCGCGCCGCGCCGCCACCCGGCGGCATCATCGCCGAGGCGTCCCAGCCCAGCATGGCGGCGGCTTCTCCGATGGTCGCGATGCGGGAGAAGCGGTCCTTCAGGCGGGCATAGGAATCTTTCACGGATCGTCCTTCCGGATGGCCCAGGCGATCAGCACCCCGATGAGCGAGGCGGCGAGCCCATACCAGGTGATGGCATAGCCGAGATGGGAGTTCGTCGGCCGCGGCAGCGAATCGCGCGGCTGCGGCAACGTGTCGCGCGGCTGGCCGGGCGGGGCGAGCGCCACCAGCAGATCCGGCATCGCGCCCGGCAGGCCCAGCGCGGCACCGATCGCCCGCGCATCGGCGGTGTAGAATCGGCGCCCGGCCGTGTCGTCGGTCGCGGCGAAGAAGTCGCGCTCATGCGGCGGGGCGACATAGCCCGTGACCGTGACCAGCCCTTCCGGCCGCGCGATGACCGCGCCCCGGCGCTCCCCCGGCACCCAGCCACGATCGACCAGGATGGGAGGCATCCCCTCGGCTTCCAGCGGTGTGACCAGACGCGCGCCGAGCGCGGTGCCGCGCACCTCCGCGCCCAAAATCGCCTCCAGATCATGCCGGAAGTGGCCGGTGACCTGCACCTTGGTGAAGGGCTGCGGGGAGGCGGTCAGCGGGACGGGCGGGCCGGACTCGGCAGCCGCGATCTGCTGGAGCAGTTCGGTCTTCCAGCCTAGTCGCCGCACCTGCCAGGTGCCGAGCGCCAGCAGGATGGCCAGGACCGGGATGGAGGCCAGGACGGCCGGGAGGATTCGCCGCAAGCGGGGCGACATGCGGGGCCTTTCAAACGACGAACCCCGCCCGGCAGGCCGGACGGGGTTCGGTGACACGCAAAGGGGCGTCAGTGTTGGGCGATCTCGCCCGCGCCCCAGACATAGATGCAGACGAAGAGGAACAGCCACACCACGTCCACGAAGTGCCAGTACCAGGCGGCCGCCTCGAAGCCGAAATGCCGGCGCGGGGTAAAGTCGCCCCGCCGTGCCCGGAAGAAGCAGACGGCCAGGAAGATAGTGCCGACGATCACGTGGAAGCCGTGGAAGCCGGTGGCGAGGAAGAAGGTGGAGGGATAGATGCCGCCGCCGACGAAGGCGAAGGGTGCCTCGGCATACTCGATCGCCTGAAGGGTGGTGAAGAACAGGCCCAGGCACACCGTAATGGCGAGGCCCTGCAGCATGCCCTTGCGGTCACCCTCGATCAGCGCGTGGTGTGCCCAGGTCACCGTGCAGCCCGAGAGCAGCAGGATCATCGTGTTGAGGAAGGGCAGGCCGAAGGGGTCGAAGGTGTGGATGCCCTTGGGCGGCCAGATATGCGTCTCGGCGCCGGCCACATGCTCGGGATAGAGCGCGAAGTGGAAATAGGCCCAGAAGAAGGCAACGAAGAACATCACCTCGGAGGCGATGAACAGCGCCATGCCGTAGCGCAGGCCGATCCGGACGATCGGCGTGTGCAGCCCGGGAACCTTCGATTCGCGGACGACGTCGCGCCACCAGAAGAACATGCAGGTCAGGACGCCGAGCACCCCGAGCCCCAGCACCCAGTGGATGTTGTAATGCGCGAACATGATGATCCCGAGGAGCATCGTGCCGGCCGAGAAAGCAGCAGCCAGCGGCCAGGGGGACGGGTCCACCAGGTGGTATGGGTGCTTGTTGGGCGGCGGCGGCTCGCTGGGATCGAGCGAAATATCCGCCGTTGTCGTGTCGAGGGAAGCCATCGCGCGTCCTGGTGATGCGGGGCCGAAGCCCCCCTTGGTAAGAGGCGGGGCCGAAGGCCCCAGGCGTCTCGGCCCATCAATCCCGCAAACGGCTGCGGGGATCAAGGGTTCGGCCCGCGGAACCCTATCGCGTGGCGGTGGGCGGTGCCGCCGCCCGCCCGACATGCGGCCCGGCGCTGGCCAGCACGCCCGCGCGCTCGGCATCGGCCAGGGTGCGGAAGAAGGTGTAGTTCAGCGTGATCGTCCGGATGTCCCGCGTGTTCGGGTCCTGGGCCATGGCGGGATCAACCCAGAAGCTGACGGGCATCTCCACGGACTGGCCGGGCTGGAGGGTCTGCGCGTCGAAGCAGAAGCAGGCGGTCTTGTGGAAATACTTCCCCACCACCTCCGGCGTCACATTGTAGGTAGCGACACCCTCCACCGGGCCGCTGGCCTGATTCGCGGCGCGGTAGAAGGCGAGTCCCTGCTCGCCGAGATGGACGGGCATCGAATTCTGCGCCGCCTCGAAACGCCAGGGCAGGGAAGGATGGGTGGTGGCGGCGAAGCGCACCGTCACCTGGCTCGCCACGGCACCGGGCGCGTCCGGGCCGCCTGTCTGGACCGTGCCGTTGAAGCCGGTCATGCGGCAGAACATGTCATAGAGGGGCACGGCGGCGAAGGAGAGGCCCACCATCCCCACCACCGTGCCGAAGGCGGCGAAGCCGACGCGGCGGTTGCGGCGGGCGAGCCCGCTCTGACGGTCCATGGTCTCGATTACCCTCAGCTTACGGAGGAAGTCAGCTTTGCCATGGTGATGAGATAGAAGATCACCACCAGCGCGATCAGCACGACGATCATGCCGATGTTGCGGCCGCGTCGCCGGCGGAGGAAGGCGGCTTCCTCCTCCTTGGTCATGGGCGAGGGCTCCATCAGCCGATCACCCCCGCCACGCGCAGCCCGTGTTCCACCGCCAGGGCGCCGAACAGCCCGGCCAAATGGAGCAGGGAGAAGCGGAAGGCAGCCCGCGCCGCCTTGTCGCCCTCAAGACTCACCCCGGCCGCGTCCTGCCTTTCGGTCAGCACCCGGTAGGCATGGAACAGGAAGCCGGCACCGAGCGAAATGGCGAAAGCCCCATAGACCCAGCCGGCCAGCCCCATCAGGGTCGGCAACAGCCCGAGCGGCGCCAGCACCAGGGTGTAGAGCATGATCTGGCGCCGTGTCTCCCGCGCACCCGAGACCACCGGCAGCATCGGCACGCCAGCACGCTGGTAGTCGTCATGGGCCCAGAGGCTCAGCGACCAGAAATGCGGCGGCGTCCAGGCAAAGATGATGGCGAAGAGGATCAGCGGCAGCGCGCCCACCCCGCCCGTGACAGCCGCCCAGCCGATCACCGGCGGGAAGGCCCCCGCCGCGCCGCCGATGACGATGTTCTGCGGCGTCCGGCGCTTCAGCCACATGGTGTAGATGAAAACGTAGAAGAGGATCGACCCCGCCAGCCAGGCACCCGCCACCGGGTTGGTGGCAAGCCCCATCAGCACCACGGAGAGCGCCGAGAGGAAGACGCCGAAGGCCAGGGCCGCCTCGGGCGCCACGCGGCCCGAGGGGATCGGGCGGCGGGCCGTGCGGCGCATCACCGCGTCGATGTCGCGGTCGTACCACATGTTGATGCAGCCCGCGGCGCCCGCGCCAAGGGCGATGCAGAGGATGGCGACCGCCCCCAGCACGGGATGGATATGGCCCGGGGCCACCAGCAGCCCGACCAGCCCGGTGAAGACCACCAGCGTCATCACCCGCGGCTTCAGGAGCGCAATCCAGTCGCGCAGCTCCGACCAGTCGGCGGAAACGGCAAGGGGGGCCGTGGCCCCCCTCTCGATCAGGTCACTCATGATAACGCTCCATACCCCCCTGGAGCGGCGAACCGCAACGGGGAAGGTGCCCGCATCACCGGATGCGGGGCAGCTCGTCGAAAGTGTGGAAGGGCGGCGGGGAGGAAACCTGCCACTCCAGCGTCGTCGCACCCTCGCCCCAGGGGTTCGCCGCAGCCTTTTCCTTCCGCAGGAAGGTCAGGGCGACCACATAGACGAAGAGCAGGAAGGACAAGCCGGAGATATAGGCGCCAACCGAGGCGACCATGTTCCAGCCCGCGAAAGCGTCCGGATAATCCGGGTAGCGGCGCGGCATGCCCTGGGCCCCCAGGAAGTGCATGGGGAAGAAGGTCAGGTTCACGCCGACGAAGGTGACCCAGAAGTGCACCTTCCCCCAGAACTCGGGGTACTGGTAGCCGCTCATCTTGCCGATCCAATAGTAGAAGCCGGCATAGATCCCGTACACGGCGCCCAGCGACAGCACGTAATGGAAGTGCGCGATAACGTAGTAGGTGTTGTGCAGGATCACGTCGACGCCGGCATTGGCCAGCTTCACGCCCGTGACGCCACCGACGGTGAAGAGGAAGACGAAGCCGATGGCGAAGAGCATCGGCGTCTTGAAGGACAGCGACCCACCCCACATCGTTGCGATCCAGGAGAAGATCTTGATGCCCGTCGGCACGGCGATGATCATCGTCGCGGCCATGAAGTAAGCCCGCGTGTCCACCGAAATGCCCGAGGTGAACATGTGGTGCGCCCAGACCACGAAGCCGACCACGCCGATCGCCGTCATCGCATAGGCCATCCCGAGATAGCCGAAGACGGGCTTGCGGCTGAAGGTCGAGACGATGTGGCTGATGATGCCGAAGCCCGGCAGGATCATGATGTAGACTTCGGGGTGGCCGAAGAACCAGAACAGGTGCTGGAACAGCACCGGGTCGCCGCCG
>DATCMG010000447.1:0-10718 GCA_036563555.1 Roseomonas sp.
TTCATCGCCTTCCCAGGCGCGGGCGGCGGAAATCCAGACGCCGGTCAGGCCCTGGACGCGCAGCGCGCCGGCGATGCCGGCGGTCGAGACCCCCGCGCCTTCCAGCGTCCAGGCCATGGAGGCCATGAGGATGGGCGAGAGCAGCAGGGCCGAGAACGGGTCACGCATTAGGTCCCGCTGCAGGCGCAGGATGCCGTCCCGGTGCGGCGCCAGGGCGTCGAAGCGGCGCATCAGCAGGTCGAAGACCCGGTCCCGCGCGGTGCCGAAGCCGGACTGGCCGGGCACCGTGCCCTCCAGCACCGCCTGGTCCACCACGCGGCTATGGGCGCGCAGCAGGTCGACCGGGGTGGCATAGCGGCCGCGCAGATCCGACAGGGTTTCGCTGCTCTCCTCCGCGATGCGGGCGAAGGTGGTGCCATGCCAGCCATGGCGGGCGACGACGTGCCAGAAGGCGTCGAGAAGGGCCGGGGAGGGGGCGTCGCGCGTGTCCATCGCGTTGCAAGATGGCCCGTCCCGCACAGGGATCAACTGGCCATCCGGGGGCGCCGCCCGGCCAGGGCGGCCGCGATGGCGCCCAACTGGATCACGCCGGCCGCCAGGAACAGGGCTGGGCCGCCGCCCAGTTCCCGCAGAAGCCCGAAGGCGGCGGGGGCGAAGGCGTAGCTTGCCTGGCTCGTCGCGGTGATCAGCGCCACCACCCGCGCCGTGTCGGCGGGCGCGAACTCCGCCTGGGCGATAAGAGGGGGCAGGGAGGTGGCATTGCCGATACCCAGGCCGAACAGGGCGATCCCGGCCAGCATCAGCGCCGCATCCCCACCTGCCAGCAGCAGCACGAGCGATCCCGCCACCTGCACCGCATAGCTCCCCACTGCTGCCAGGCGGCGATCCGTCCCCGGTCCGAGCAGCCAGCCCAGGGCGGTTCGGCCCAGCACGGCGCAGGCGGTCGCCATTCCCATGGCCAGCCCTGCCCGTTGCGCGCCCAGCACCGGCACCAGGAGGGAGAAGAGATGCGCGATGAGCCCGATCTGCGCGACGAGGCCGAGCGACATCAGCGATGCCAGGGTGGCGAACCGGCGGTCGCGCCAGGGCGATCCAAGCGGCGGCGCGACGCGCGCCGGCGTGGCGGCCACCACCTCCGCCGCCCCGCCATCGGGCTGTTGTCCCATTTCGGAGGGGCGGCGGCCGATGACCCGCCCGGCCAGAACCCACAATGTCAGCGCCATCGCGCCACCCAGCAGCGCCGCCGCCACCGGCAGGCCGAAGCCGCCGATCAGCACGACCCAGAGCGGCGAGAGGAGCACCCCGCCCAGGCTGGCCCCGTTATAAGCGGCGGAGAGCGCCGCCGGCCGCCGCCGCGCGAACCAGGGCGCGACGAAGGCGTTGATCGCCGCCGGCCCCGTGGCCGCCCAGCCCGCCCCGCTGACCAGCGTGGCGGCGAAGAGCTGCCAGGGCGCCTCGGCCAGCGCCCAGCCGAGCATTCCAAGCCCCGAGGCCACCCCGCCCGCCCGCGTGATGGCCGCCAGCCCGAACCGGGCGTGCAGCGCCGGCAACCGGGCCACCACCAGGGCGCCGAGCAGGAAGTGGCAGGTCACTGCCGCCGAGACGGTGGAAAGCGGCCAGCCCCGAGTTTCGTGCAGCGTCTGCAGCAGAATGGGCGGGCCGTAGAAGCCCAGGCCCCAGCCGAAGACCGCGACGACAAGGGCCGCCCAGACCACACGCCACCCGAAGAAACCTGTCCGGCCGTCCATCAACCCGCCCCTTGTGATGAGGCGCGCAACCTGCCCGCTCCGGCGGAGCCGATGCTGCGGTGCCGCCCGAAGGATCGGAGCTTGCTAGGGTATCCGTCCTTCGTGCGCGCTCCGCTGGTTGCTGCGGCTTGCCGCTTAACCCGCCAGTTCGCGGGACCGCCTGGTGGCGGCGTCGACGGCGCGGGGCACCAGCTCCGGCCAGGCATGCTCGGCCATCAGCACGGCCAGGGCCTGCTCCGTCGTGCCCTTGGGGGAGGTGACGTTCTTCCGCAGAACCGCCGCATCCTCCGCGCTCCGGCCGAGTAGCGCACCGGAGCCGGTGATGGTGGCCCGCGCCATCCGGCGGGCGAGGTCGGGCGGCACGCCCTGCTCGATCCCTGCCTGCTCCAGCAGTTCCGCCAGCAGGAAGACATAGGCCGGGCCGCCGCCGGAGATGGCGGTGACGGGGTCGATCAGGCTTTCGGCATCCACCCAGGCGACCTCCCCCGTCGCGACCAGCAGGCGGTCGGCCAGGTCCTTTTGGGCGGAGGAGACCCGGCGCCCGGCGCAGGCGACGGTGAAACCCTGGCCGATGGCGGCCGGGGTATTGGGCATGGCGCGCACGACCGCCGCGCCCTCCAGCATCCCGTCCAGGCCGGAGATGGTCTTGCCCGCCATGATCGAGACGAACAGGGCGCCGCCCCGCGCGAAGGGGCGGTAGAAGGGAAGGGCGTCATCCGCCTGTTGCGGCTTGGTGGCGAGCACCACGGCATCCGGCACGAAGCCGGCGGGGATGGAATCCGCATCCGGAACCACCTCCACCCGATGGGCGAAGGCCTCGGTGGATGGCTTGTGCGGCTCCACCACCACGGCGCGGGACAGGCCGCGCTCCAGCCAGCCGTGGAGCAGGGCGCCCCCCATCTTGCCGCAGCCGACCAGGAGGACAGGCGGCAGAACCTCAGCGGACATCAGCGATCCCTCGATACCTACACGGTCCTGCCAAGTGGCAGGGCCGGGCAAGGTTTCAGGCTTCGCCGACGCAGTCCAGCATGGCCGCCGCCAGCGCCTCGGCGGGCGGCTTGCCGCCCCAGAGGACGAACTGGAAGGCGGGGAAGAAGCGCTCGCATTCCGTGATGGCGATATCCACCATGTCCTCGAGGCTTTCGATGCTCGCGCTCCGGGCGCCGCGGAGCAGGACGGCGTGGCGGAAGACGGGAATGCCCTCCTCGCCCTCCAGGCCGAAATGCCCGATCCAGAGCTTTTCATTCGCCAGGGCCAGCAGCTCGTGCAGCTTGGCTCGGGCGGTGGCCGGCACCTTCATGTCGAAGGCGCAGGTGAAGTGCATGGCGCTGATTTCGGTGGACCAGGCGAAATGCAGGCCATAGTCGCACCATTTGCCGGGGGCCTCGGCAGCCATCTCTCCATCGGAGCGACGGTCGAAGGCCCATTCGTTGGCCGCCACGATCTGCTCGACGACGTCGAGCGGATTGGCAGCCCTGTCCCGGTCGGCAGCGAGGGTGGCTGACATAGAGTCACCTCCTATCCCGAGACGGGCAGACCCCCCGAGTCTGGTATCGAATCGGCCGGGTAAGCCCCAACAGGTTGATACTGCGTTGCCGAACGCAGCGGCAAGGCCGAAGGCTGCAAGCCTGGCCGTGCGCGGAGGTGATTCCCCCGCGGCGTTGCACGGCTACTCGCCTTCGGTGCTGCCATCCGCGCCGCCGCCGGGCTCGGTGGTGCCGGCGCCCGTCTCGAAGGGCGCGGCGGCCGGGGTGGTGGTGGCCGGCATGGCGTCCAGCCGCGCCTCCAGCGCGGAGACGCGGGCGGATAGTGATTCCGCCTCCTCCCGCGCCCGGCGGGCCACCTCGAGGGCGGCGTCCAGCTCCTCGCGCTTCACCAGGTTCAGGCGGGCGCTCAGCGCCTCCACCTGGGCCTGCACCGCGCTCTCGATCTCGGCCCGCGCGCCGGCCAGAACCGAGAAGGCACCGCCCGCGACGCCGGCTAGGTCATCGAAGAACCTGCCCCGCCCTGCACCGGAGCCCCCGCCGAATCCGCCTCCGAAACCCTTGCCGAAGCCGCCGGTCCCGAAGGGGCCCGAAGAACCCTGCCCACCTTCCTGCATGCCTGCCTCCAGTCGAATCACCCCCAACATGGCCCTGGCGGGGCGCCGGGCGTAGTACCCGGCGCGCTTTTCCCGCCCGGCATTCCCGCGCCTGGCATTCCCGCCTGGGGTGATCCGCCCTATACCGCGCCCCGCCCCGACGGCGCCCATGGGATAGGCCGCGCATGCTCCACGTCATCCAGGCCGGCCCTGCCGCCCGGCACGCGCCCACCCGGCGACCCGACCCCCCGCAGGACCACGAGGAGGGAGCCGCGTGATCCCCGCCATCCTCTTTCCCGCCTTCGACCCGGTGGCCATCGCCATCGGTCCCTTCGTCGTGCGCTGGTATGCGCTGGCCTATATCGCCGGCATCGTCATCGGCTGGCAGGTGGCGCGGCGCCTCGTGCCCAAGGCGCCGGCCGCGGGCACGCCGGAGCAGATGGACGATTTCGTCACCTGGGCGACGCTGGGCGTCATCCTGGGCGGGCGCATCGGCTATGTGCTGTTCTACCGGCCCGACCTGCTTTGGACCGCGCCCTGGGAGATCGCCTATCTCTGGCATGGTGGCATGTCCTTCCATGGCGGGGCGGCGGGGGTGATCGTCGCGCTGGCCTGGTTCTGCCGCCGCAACCGCGTGCCCTTCCTCCCCTTCTCCGACCGCGTGACGAGCGTGGTTCCGGTCGGCCTCGGCCTCGGGCGCATCGCCAACTTCATCAACGGGGAGCTGTGGGGGCGCACCACGGATGTGCCCTGGGGAATGATCTTCCCCCATGCCGGGCCGGAGCCGCGGCATCCCTCGCAGCTCTACCAGGCGGCGATGGAAGGGCTGATCCTCTTCGTCGTGCTGCAATGGATCGTGCGCACGCCAAGCCTTCGCGCGCGGCCCGGCTTCACCGCCGGCGCCTTCCTCACGGGCTATGGAATCGCGCGGATCGTGGGCGAGTTCTTCCGCCAGCCCGACCCGCAACTCGGCTTCCTCTTCGCCGGCGCGACCATGGGGCAGCTTCTCTCCATCCCGATGGTGCTGGCCGGCCTCTGGCTGATGGCGCGGAGCAGGCGCGTGGCGGAGGTGCCCGCCGCGTGAGCGGCCCGGATTTGGATCGCGTGAGCGGCCCGGATTTGGACCGTGTGAGCGGTCTGGAGTTCATCGCGTGACGGCGGAGCGCCTCGACGCCTTCATGGCGCGCGCGAACGCGGCCTATTACGCCGCGCGCGATCCCTTCGGGGCGGCGGGCGACTTCACCACCTCGCCCGAGATCACCCAGGCCTTCGGCGAATGCCTCGGCCTCTGGGCCGCGGTGACATGGACGCTGATGGGGCGGCCCGATCCGGTGATCCTCGCTGAAGCGGGGCCGGGGCGCGGCACGCTGATGGCCGACGCTCTTCGCGCCATTGGGCAAATGATGCCCGATTTCGCCCGCGCGGCCCGGCTGCACCTGATCGAAACATCGCCGCTGCTGCGGGAAGCCCAGCGCGCCCGCCTTCCCGATGCCACTTGGCACGACGATGCCGCGGATCTGCCCGAGGGGCCGCTGATCCTGCTGGCCAATGAATTTCTCGACGCCCTGCCCATCCGCCAGTTCGTCCGGCGCGGCGATGCCTGGGCGGAGCGCTTCGTGGCCGATGGTGCCTTCGCCGAGCGCCCCGCCCCCGGCGCGCCGCTGCCCGATGTGGGGGAGGAAGGCGAAATCCGCGAGGTGAACGAGCCCGCCCTCGCCTTGGCGGCCGCGCTGGGCACAAGGCTGGCGGGGCAGGGGGGCGCCGCCCTGTTCATTGATTACGGCCCGGAGAGGAGCGGCCCCGGTGACAGCCTCCAGGCCATCCGCGCCCGCGCCGCCGCCGATCCGCTGGCGGATCCCGGTACGGCCGACCTGACGGCCCATGTCGATTTCGCCGCCCTGGCCAGGGCTGCCCGCTCCGCCGGCGCGGCCGCGCATGGGCCGGTTCCCCAGGGGGTGTTCCTGGCCCGCCTGGGCCTGCACAGCCGCGCCGCGGCCCTGGCGGCTTCCGATCCCGGCCGGGGCACCCGCCATGTCGAGGCGGCGACCCGCCTGACGGCGCCCGAGGCCATGGGCCGGCTGTTCAAGGCCTTGGTCCTGTGCCACCCGGCCCTTCCCACCTCGCCCGGCTTCGAGGCCGCATGACCGCCGATTTCCTGACCTCCCCCGGCCTGGCCGGGATCCCGCATGGCTTCTTCACCCGTCGCGGCGGCACCTCCACCGGGCGCTTCGCCAGCCTCAACTGCTCCCTTTCCAGCCAGGACGACCCGGATCGCGTGCGGGAGAACCGGGCGCGGGCGATGCGGGCGATCGGCACGGCGCCGGAATCCCTGTCCGGCCTGTTCCAGGTGCACGGGACGGATGTGGCGGTGGCCGAGGCCACCATCCCCCATGATGCCCGGCCCCGGGCCGATGGCGTGGTCACGAACCGCCCGGGCGTCACCCTTGGCATCGTCACGGCCGATTGCGGGCCGGTCCTCTTCGCCGATGCGCGCGCCGGGGTGGTGGGCGCCTGCCATGCCGGCTGGCGCGGTGCGCTTGGCGGCGTGCTGGAGGCGACCATCGCCGCCATGGAGGGCCTGGGTGCCAACCGCGCCGATATCGCGGCAAGCCTCGGCCCCTGCATCCGCCAGCCGAGCTACGAGGTCGGCGCCGACCTGCATGCCGAGCTGCTGGCGAGCGACCCGGAGGGGGAGCGCTTCCTCGCCCCGGGCCGGCGCCCGGATCACTGGCAGTTCGACATGGCGGGCCTCATCCTCGCCCGGTTGCGCGCGGCCGGGGTGGCTGCCGAGGCTCTGCCGAACGACACGCTCGCCGAGGAAGGGCTGTTCTTCTCCCATCGCCGCCGCACGCTGGAGGGGGGTGGGCCGATCGGGCACCAGCTCTCGGCCATCGCCCTTCCCGGATGATCGGCGCTGGCGCGGCGGCCCCCGGCCGTGGATAAGGACGCCGCCCATGCCCTATCTCTTCATCTTTCTGGCGCTGATGTTCGTCACCCTCGTCGCCTCCTGCGTGATCGGCTGAACTGATGCGCTCCTTGCTGACCCTTCTCCTGCCGCTGGCGCTGCTGGCGGCCTGCGGGCCGCTGCCCCAGCCCTTCCGGGGGAATCCGGGCGCCGAGGGCCGCCGCCTGGCCGCGCCGCCCGCCTATCGCATCGCCGTGCCCCGGCCCAATGCCGCGCTGCTGCCCGATGTCGCGGCCACCGATTTCGCGGTGGCGGTGGCCGAGGCGCTGGAGGCGGCGGAAGTCCCCGCCGTGGCCGGGCCGCCGACGCCGCTGGACTGGCGGCTCGACATCTCCGCCGAGCAGGATGGGCGTGGCGTCACTCCCGCCTATGCGGTGGTGGATGCGGATGGAAAGGTGCTGGGCCAGGCGCGTGGCGCCGCCGTGCCGGTAGCGGAGTGGAGCCAGTCCGAGGCCGCGATGCTGCGCCGCGTGGCCGCCCGCGACGCCTCAGTTGTGGTGGGCTTGCTCTCGCGTGGTGAGGCCGCACGGCGTGCCGCCGAGCCGGTGGCCTTCAACGGCTCCGGTGGCCCGCCGCGGGTGCGCTTCGTGGGCGTGAAGGGTGCGCCCGGGGATGGCAACCAGTCCCTCGCGGTCCGGATGCGCGACTTCCTGGCCACCAAGGGCTTCGTGGTCCAGGACGGTTCCGATGGGGCGGCCTTCGCCGTCTCGGGCGAGGTGACGATGGCTCCCGCGCCCGACCGCAAGCAGCGCGTGGAGATCCAGTGGAGGGTTTCGCGCCGGGATGGCCATGACCTCGGCCTCGCCGCCCAGATCAACGAGGTGCCGGCGGGCAGCCTGAACGGGTTGTGGGGCGATGTGGCCTATGTCGTGGCCGATGAGGCGGCGGTGGCGGTGCGCGACATCATCGCCAATGCCGGCGGGCTGGGGGATGCGGCGGCGCTCCCCCCCGTGGCCGAGCCCACCCCCGCTGCGCCGCCGGGCGCGCCGGCCCCGGCCCGGTAACAACAACGTGGGGGTGGCAGATCCTGGCATGCGTTATGCGTGGATCGGCTCTGCCATGGACTTGCGCGCGGGCGGTTGCTATCCCGCCGCCGTCCCACGCTGCCCAGGCCCAAACTCGCAGGCGGCGCGCCCGGAGATTCCACTCAGATGAAGATCCTCGCCTGCAACAGCAACCGCCCGCTCGCGGAGGCGGTGGCCGCGGCCCTGAACCTGCCGCTCACCCAGGCCTCCGTCCGCCGCTTCGCGGATCTGGAGATCTTCGTGGAGATCCAGGAGAACATCCGCGGCGAGGATGTCTTCGTGATCCAGTCCACGAGCTATCCGGCCAATGACAACCTGATGGAACTGCTGATCACGCTCGATGCGCTGCGCCGCTCCTCCGCGCGCCGCATCACCGCCGTGGTCCCCTATTTCGGCTATGCCCGGCAGGACCGGAAATCGGGCCCCCGCACGCCGATCTCGGCCAAGCTGGTGGCGAACCTGATCACCCAGGCCGGCGCCGACCGCGTGCTGACGCTGGACCTGCATGCCGGCCAGATCCAGGGCTTCTTCGACATCCCCGTCGACAACCTCTTCGCCGCACCCCTCTTCGCGCGCGACATCCAGGAACGCTTCAAGGGCCGCGACCTGATGGTCGTCTCCCCCGATGTGGGCGGCGTGGTGCGCGCCCGCGCCATTGCCACCCGGCTGCACACCGACCTTGCCATCATCGACAAGCGCCGCCCCCGCGCGGGCGTGTCGGAGGTGATGAACGTCATCGGCGACGTGAACGGACGCGACTGCATCCTGGTGGACGACATCGTCGACTCCGGCGGCACCCTTTGCAACGCGGCCGAGGCGCTGCTGAAGAACGGCGCGCGCTCCGCCAGCGTCTATGTCACGCATGGCGTTTTCTCCGGCGGCGCGGTCGCGCGCATCGGCGCGGCGCCGATCCAGCACATGATCACCACGGACAGCATCCAGGCCACCGAGGCCGTGCGCGTCTCCTCCAACATCAAGCAGCTCACCATCGCGCCGCTGCTGGCGGAGGCAATGCGCCGGATCAGCGAGGAATCCTCGGTCTCCACGCTGTTCAACTGAGGCGACGCAACGCCTCCCGCGTCGCCTCGTCCATCGGGAAGAAGGTCTCCACCGTCAGTTCGGACAGCGCGACCTCATGCGCCGTGCCGAAGACCATGGTGGTGGTGAGGAAGGACAGCACCGTCTCCCCGGCGCGCAGCTTGAAAGGCAGGGCCAGCATCTCCGGCTCCTCCCCGCCGCCGGGTGGCGCGGGGTAGTCGCGCAGCTCCCGCAGCAGTTCCAGCAGCACCGGATCGCCCGAAACCATCGCCTGCCGCGCCAGCCGCGACAGGAGGTGACCTTTCAGCAACGCCAGATCGACAATGCGCGGTGCCAGCCCATCCGGGTGCAGCACCAGCCGCAGCACATTCAACGGCGGTGCCAGCAGCGCCGCGCCCGCCCCCGCCATCAGCGACGAAACCGAGGCATTGGCCGAGACGAGGTTCCAGTGCCGGTCCACCGCAAGGGCCGGGTTGGGCGCATGGGCCGCCAGCACCGCTTCCATCGCGGCACGCGCCGGCCGCATCGCTGGATCGTCCAGCGCGCGTTCGGGATAGGCGGCGGCAAAGCCGGCCGCCGTGAGCCACAGGTTGCGTTCGCGCAGCGGCACATCGAGCTGTTCGGCCAGGCGCAGCACCATGGCGCGGCTGGGCATGGCCCGCCCTGTCTCCAGGCAGCTCAGGTGGCGGGTGGAGATCTCCGCCTCCAGCGCCAGATCCATCTGGCTCATGCGGCGGCGCTGCCGCCAGGCGCGGAGGTGGTCGCCGATCGGGGCCGTGCGGGTGCTCATGCCGGCACCCTAGCGGCGGGCGGCGCATCGTCTCCATGACCTCCGGGGTCATCGACCCGCTGCGGCACGATGGTGGAGGGTCGGCGCACCGGCAATCCTGCCGGATGCACCACGGAACCCATCCCATGAACGCCACCCCTTTCCTCCGCCGCGCCCTGCTGCTGGACGCGGTGGCGAGCGGCGCCACCGGCGCATTGATGCTGCTGGCCGCCGGTCCGGTCTCGGGCTTCACCCATCTGCCGCCCGGCCTGCTGCGCGGGGCGGGGGCGGCGCTGCTGCCCTATGCCGCCTTCGTCGCCTGGCTTGGCCTGCGCGCGGCGCCGTCCCGCGCGATGGTGCTGGCGGTGATCGCCATCAACGCGCTCTGGGCTTTTGAAAGCGCCGCGATCCTGGCCCTGGGCTGGGTGGCGCCGAACACACTGGGCATTGTCTTCGTGCTGGCACAGGCCCTGGTGGTGGCCGCCTTCGCGGGATTGCAGGCCGCTGCGTTGCGCGGAACACCGGCGCTCGCGGCCTGACACCGGGCCGCGCCGTTCCGGCCGCCCATCCGTTCACGCCGCGCCTATCGGAGGGAGCGCGGCGTGAAGCGTCCGCAAGCAGGATTTCCCCGGAGACCATCCCCTTCCTGCGCTCCTGCCGGGGGGGCCGGCGCGCTGCCGAGGGAGGCTGCCGCATGTCGCTCAGTCCGATTCTGCAATACCCCGCCTTCTTGACCCCCCTTCTCGCGCCTGCGAAACCGTGGCGCCGCCCGGCCCGCCGGGATCCGGCTTCCATTCACGCGACAAGAGGCCGAATCACGCCATGCGCGACAAGGGCGAGTATCTTTTCACCTCGGAATCCGTCTCCGAGGGTCACCCCGACAAGGTGGCGGACCGCATCTCCGATGCGGTGCTGGACACCTTCCTGGAAGCCGATCCCTACGCGCGCGTCGCGTGCGAGACGCTGGTCACGACCAACCGCATCGTCATCGCCGGCGAAACCCGCGGCCCCGGCGACATCACGCCCGAGCTGCTGATGCACAAGGCCCGCCTGGCCGTGCACGATATCGGCTACGACCAGGAAGGCTTCTCCT
>DATCMG010000522.1:0-5321 GCA_036563555.1 Roseomonas sp.
TGCCTGCCATCGATGCCTGGGTGCTGGAAGAGGCACTGCGCCAGAAGGCGGCCTGGATGGCCACCGGGACAGGGCCCGAGGTGGTCGGCGTCAATATCTCCCCCGCCACGTTGCGCGATCCGGAGTTCCCGGCCCGCGTCCAGGCGACCCTCCTCCGCCACGGGGTTCCGTCCGAGGCGCTGGAGGTGGAGATCCCGGAGGACGTGGCCGCGTGCGACATCGACGCCATCGCGCCCGTGCTGCACGAGCTGATCGCCGATGGCGTCCGCCTGTCGCTCGACGATTTCGGCGGCGGGAACTCGGCGCTCGCGCATCTGCTGCGCCTGCCGGTCGATCAGGTGAAGCTCGACCGCTCCATCGTGGCCGGGCTGCCGGGTGGCGCGCGGGAGCGGGCGATCCTGCGCGCCGTGGCGACCCTCGCCCAGGGAATGGAAATTCCCCTGCTGGCCGAGGGCATCGAAACCGAGGCACAGCGCGAGGCCCTGCTCGCCGAGGGCTGCACCGTGATGCAGGGCTGGCTTTTCGGCCACGCCGTTCCGGCGGCGGAGCTGGTCCCGCGCTAGGCGTCAGGCCGGCCGGTTGGCCCGGGCAAGGACGGCCTCGAACAGCACCTGGCAGCCATCGGCCGCCTCCTCCGGCAAGATGCTCTCCGCCTCGTTGTGGGAGAGGCCGTCCTTGCAGGGCGTGAAGATCATCGCGGCCGGGATACGGCTGGCGACATAGACGGCATCATGCCCGGCGCCGGAGATGATCTCGCGCGCCGGCAGGCCGAGCCGCGCGGCGGCGTCGCGCACCAGACTCACGCATTCCGGGTCGAAGGGCTGGGCGGGGATGCGGAACAACTCGCGCAGTTCCAGCGCCAGCCCGGTCTCCGTCGCGATCGCCTGCGCGCGGGCGGGGAATTCGGCCGCGAGCGTCTCGATCTCGGCGCCCATGGGGTGGCGGAACTCGATGGAGAATCGGACCTCGCCCGGGATCACGTTGCAGGAATTGGGGAAGACCTGCAGCCGCCCCACCGTGCCGCGCCCATCCTCGCCGCGGGCGCGCATCAGCTCATCGACCAGGGTCACGATCCGCGCCGCGCCCAGCAGCGCATCCCGCCGGGCGGAGGGCGGCGTGGTGCCGGCATGGGAGTCCTGGCCCGTGAGCACGGCCTCGTACCAGACCTGCGCCTGTCCGCCCGTGACGATGCCGATGCGCTTGCCCTCGCGCTCCAGGATCGGGCCTTGCTCGATATGCAGCTCGAAATAGGAATCCGCCTCGAAGGGCCGGGCGGGGTGCTCGCCCTTGTAGCCGATGCCCTCCAACGCCTCGGCCACCGACACGCCCTCGGTGTCGCGCAGGGCGTAAGTCGTGGCCTGGTCATAGACGCCCGACCACACGCCGCTGCCCATCAGGGAATGGCCGAAGCGGCTGCCTTCCTCATCCGTCCAGTTGATCAGTTCAAGCGGCGCCTCGGTCTCGATGTTGAGGTCCTGGAGCGTCCGCATCACCTCCAGCCCCGCGATCACGCCCAGCGCGCCGTCGAACTTGCCGCCGGTGGGCTGGCTGTCGAGATGGCTGCCGAAGAGCACGGGCTTGCGGCTCGGGTCGCGGCCGGGGCGGCGGGCGAACATGTTGCCCATCTCGTCCACCCGTACCGTCAGCCCGGCTTTCTGGCACCAGAGCGTGAACTGGTCCCGGCCGGCGCGGTCCACCTCGGTTAGGGTCAGGCGCTTCACGCCGCCCTTGGGGGTGGCGCCGATTTCCGCCATGGCCATGAGCGTGTCCCAGAGTCGGCGTTCGTCGATACGCTGGTTGGTGCCAGATGCCGTGCCGGACATGCGCGCCGCTCCGTCGTGATGGGAAAGGATCAATGCGGCGGCCAGGCTTGCCCGGCAAGGGGCACTCCCGGGCGGGTGGTAGTGCCGGCATGCCTTGCGGATTCGGCCCTTCGGCGCGACCTTGCGCCCTCCGCTGACCGGAAAACCCCATGGCGCACGCGCTTCCCTCCGCATCAAAGCTGCTCGGCAACAGCAGCCTCGACACGCCCGAGATCCGGCAGGCGCGGGTCGATCTCGCGGCCTGCTTCCGCATGGCGGCGCGGCTCGGCCTTCAGGAGGGGATCTGCAACCACCTCTCCACCCTGGTGCCTGGCCGGCCGGACCTGATGCTGGTGAACCCCTATGGCTGGGCCTTCGGGGAGATCACCGCCTCCCGCCTGCTGATCTGCGACTTCGATGGCCATGTGCTGGCGGGAGAGGGAGTGCCGGAGGCGACGGCCTTCTACATTCATGCAAGGCTGCACATGCGCCACCCGCGCGCCGCGGCCGCCTTCCACACCCATATGCCGAACGCGACGGCGCTTTCGATGCTGGAGGGGCCGCCGCTCGTCTGGGCCGGGCAGACTGCGCTGAAGTTCTACGGCCGCACCGCCGTGGACGAGGAATATAACGGGCTTGCCCTGGATGCCGCCGAGGGAGACCGCATCGCCGCGGTGATGGAGGGGGCCGACATCGGCTTCCTGAAGAACCATGGCGTGATGGTGGTCGGCCCCTCCATCGCCGAGGCCTGGGACGACCTCTACTACCTGGAACGCGCGGCCGAGGTGCAGCGCCTGGCGCTTGCCACGGGCCGCCCGCTGAAGGCTGTGTCGAAGGAGGTGGCCGAGCGCACCTATGCCCAGATGCGCTCCGGCGATTCCGAGAGCGCGCGGCTACATCTGGAGAGCGTCAAGCGCGTGCTGTCGCGCGAGGAGCCCGACTATCTCGACTGACGCATTCGCCGACGCGGGTCGGGTACGGCGATTCGGGCTTTTCTGCCTGGCGGTCACGGCTCTTGGCTGGGGCCTGAACTGGCCCGTGCTGAAGGCGCTTCTCGCCGAGATGCCGCCGATGGCCGCCCGTGGCATGGCGGGGCTGCTGGCCGGGTTGGCGTTGGCCGGCTTCGCGACGCTGCGCGGCATACCGATGGCCGTGCCGCCGGGGCGATGGGGGCCGCTGCTGGCCGCCTCCCTGCTCAATGTCACGGCCTGGATGGGGCTCGCGACGATGGGGCTACTCTATCTCGGGGCCGGGGAGGGGGCGATGATCTGCTACACCATGCCGGCCTGGACCGCACTCGCGGCCTGGCCGGTGCTGGGAGAGCGGCCCTCGGCCCGTCGCGTGCTGGCGCTGGTGCTGGGCATGTCCGGCGTCGCGCTGCTTGTCACCGCGGGGGGCGTCACGCTGGATTGGGGCAAGATGCCGGGGGTCACGATGATCCTCTCGGGAGCGATCCTCTTCGCCCTGGGCACGGTCTGGTTCAAGCGCCATCCGGTGGGCCTCAATCCACTGGCCTCCGTGGCATGGCAGGTGGGGCTGGGCTGCCTGCCGCTGGCCATTGCCTCGCCCTTCCTGGAAAGCTTCAACCCCTACGCCGTGTCGCCCCTGGGCTGGGCTGCCTTCCTCTATATGGCGGCGGTGCCGCTCTGCCTCTGTTATCTGGCCTGGTTCGCCGCGCTCGCGGCGCTGCCGGCCGGGGTGGCGACCATCGGGACGCTGGCGACGCCCCTGATCGGCGTCCTCTCCGCCGCCCTGCTGCTCGGGGAGGAGTTGGGCGCCCGCCAGGTCGCGGCTCTCATCCTCACCCTTGGCGGCATCCTGCTCGCCATCCGGGGCGATCGGCGTCCGGAGGCGCGCTGAGGCGGCTTCGCCGGAACAAGGTGCGCGTGGTGCCGTTCCGGCCTATGCCGCCCGGATGTCCGAACTGCCCATCCTTCGCCTCCTCCCTGGCCGCGACCGGCGCGCCAAGGCGGGCCATCCCTGGATCTTCTCGAACGAAGTGGCGATGACCCCCGCTGCCCGTGCCATCCCACCCGGCACCGCCGTGCGGGTAGAGGGTGATGACGGGGTCCGCCACGGGGTCCATCACTTCAACCCGCATTCCCTCATCGCCGCCCGGCGCCTATCGCGCGATCCCGAGGCGGTGGTGGACGACGCCTTCTGGCA
This sequence comes from Roseomonas sp., assembly GCA_036563555.1. Lineage (GTDB taxonomy): Bacteria > Pseudomonadota > Alphaproteobacteria > Acetobacterales > Acetobacteraceae > Roseomonas. The sequence continues at coordinate 3,969 of DATCMG010000522.1, forward strand.
GGCACGGATCGCCGAGGCGCACGCCCTTCGCACACGACTCTTCCCGACCCCCCATTACCGCCTCGCCCATGCCGAGGCGGACGGGCTGCCCGGCCTGATCCTTGACCGCTATGGCGATCTCATAGCGCTCCAGGCCAATACGGCAGGAATGGAGGCGGCGACCCCCGCCATCCTCCGCGCATTGGACGCCCTGATCGCGCCCCGCGCCGTGGTCGCGCGCAACGAGGCCTCCGTGCGGGCGCTGGAGGGACTGCCCGAGGCCACCACCCTGCTGCGCGGGACGGAGGCCACCGGCACGGTGGAGGAGGGCGGCGTCTCATTCTCCGTCGATCCGCTGGGCGGCCAGAAGACGGGCTGGTTCTTCGACCAGCGGGAGAACCGGGCCCGCATCGCCAACCTGTCTCGCGGTGAGACGGTGCTCGATGCCTTCTGCCACACCGGCGGCTTCGGCCTGCAGGCAGCGGCGGCCGGTGCCGCGCGCGTGACGCTGCTGGACCGGTCGGAGCACGCCCTGACTACCGCCATGGACACCGCCCGCCGCAATGGGCTGGACCCTCGGGTCGAGACGATGCGCGGCGAGGCGATGGATGCGCTGGAACGCATGGGGCAGGAAGGCGCGCGCTTTGGCGTGGTCATCGTCGACCCGCCCGCCTTCGCCAAGTCGCGGAAGGACATACCGGCAGCCATCCGCGCCTATTCGCGCCTTGCCCGGCTGGCGGCCGGGCTGGTGGTGCCGGGCGGCATCCTCTTCATCGCCTCCTGCAGCCACCACGTCCCCTCGGCGGAATTCACGGACACGGTGTTGGCCGGGCTCCAGCGCGCCCGCCGGGATGCGCGGATCCTGGCGATCACCGGCGCCGGGCCGGATCATCCCATACATCCCATGTTACCTGAGAGTGTGTACCTTAAAGCGCTGACACTGCAGCTTTTTTGATTTTTGGGGCGGGCGAGTTTTGCCCGCCACAACCGGATCGGAGTTCAGCGTGATCCGGGCGAATGATGCGACCGGCAACTTCACCAAGGTGGCCCAGCGCCTCCCCGTGGGGATCACGATCGATCCCGGGCAGCGCCCTGGCCGAGACGCTGGCGCCCGGCGTGTCGGTGATCGGACACGGCGGAGGCGGCGCGCGGCGGCACGGGGTGCTTGATAGTACCCCTCAGGCGGCGGCGTTCGTCGCGGCGGCGGCATCCACCGTGGTGGCGGCGTCCGGAAGGGTGAAGCGGGCGGTGGTGCCCTGGCCTGGGGCGCTCTCCAGGGTGAAGCGGCCACCATGCAGCTCGACCAGCGCCCGGGTGAGGGGCAGGCCGAGCCCCGTGCCGCGCTCCTCCGTGCCGCCGATGCGGCCGAAGGGT
>DATCMG010000524.1:0-4156 GCA_036563555.1 Roseomonas sp.
GGAGTCCCATGCGGCGACGGCAAATCCTCTCCGGCTCGGGCGCCACCATGGCAGCCCTCGCGGCACCGCGATTGAGCCAGGCCCAGGGGGCGCGGGTGTTGCGCTTCATCCCGCAGGCGGATCTCTCCACGCTCGATCCGCACTGGAACACTGCCTATGTCACGCGCAACCACGGCTTCATGGTGTTCGACACCCTCTACGGCACGGATGCCGATTACGCACCGCGCCCGCAGATGGTGGAGGGGCATGTCGTCGAGGAGGATGGCCGCCGCTGGACCCTGACGCTGCGCGAAGGGCTGCGCTGGCATGACGGTGAGCCGGTGCTGGCGCGGGACTGCGTCGCCTCCATCCGTCGATGGGCGAGCCGGGACGGGTTCGGCGCGACGCTGATGGCGGCGACCGAGGAGCTTTCGGCGGCCGATGACAGGCGCATCCTCTTCCGGCTCAGGAAGCCCTTCCCGATGCTGCCCAACGCGCTGGGTAAGTTCGGCGTCTACATGCCGGCGATGATGCCGGAACGCCTGGCCCGCACGCCCGGTACGACGCAGGTGACGGAAATGGTGGGCTCCGGCCCCTTCCGCTTCCTGGCGGATGAGCGGATTTCAGGCGCGCGGGTAGTCTATGTCCGTAACGAACGCTATGTGCCGGCGCCGGGCGGGGCCCCGAGCGGTACGGCGGGGCCGAAGGTCGTGAACCTGGACCGGGTAGAGTGGCTGACCACGCCCGATCCGGCTACCGCCGCGAACGCGCTGCAGGCGGGCGAGGTGGATTGGTGGGACTTCGCCACGCCGGACCTGCTGCCGCTGCTGCGGCGGAACCGCAACGTCACGGTCGCCGTGCTGGATCGTGCCGGTTACGCGGCCAGCTTCCGGATGAACCACCTGCATCCGCCCTTCGACAATCCGGCGGTGCGGCGGGCTGTACTGGGCGCGGTGAACCAAACCGACCTGATGATCGCCTGCGCCGGGGACGACCCGGCCATGTGGCGCGTGCCCGCCGGGGTGTTCACGCCGGGCAGTCCGCTGGAGAGCGGTGTCGCGATGGATGTGCTGACGCGGCCACGCGACCTGGAGCGCTCCCGGAGGGAATTGGCGGCGGCGGGGTATAAGGGGGAGCCGGTGGCCTTCCTGGTGCCCACCGACCTGCCGCATGTGAACGCCATGAGCGAGGTGGTGGCCGACACGCTGCGGAAGATTGGCATGACGGTCGATTACCAGGCGATCGACTGGGGTTCGGTGCTGACGCGGCGCGGCAGCAAGGCGGCGCCGGGGCAGGGCGGGTGGAGCGCCTTCGTCACCTTCAGTGCTGGGGCGGATAATGCGACGCCCGCGGCCAACACGCAGCTTCGCGCCAATGGGCAGGCCGGCTGGTTCGGCTGGCCGGATGACCCGGAGATCGAGACGCTGCGGGGCGAATGGTTCGACGCGCCCGACCTGACCGCGCAGAAGACGGTGGCGGGGCGGATGCAGCGCCGGGCTTTCGAGACGGTGCCCTTCGTGCCGCTGGGCCAGTATTTCCAGGCGACGGCTTATCGGAACACGCTGAGCGACGTGCTGCCGAATTTCGCGACCTTCTGGAATCTTAAGAAGTCAGGCTGAAGACGCACCAAAGCCGCGGTTCGCGGGGGTGTTCCCCGCGCCGCGGCCTACGGCGTCATCGGTGTCCCTCCCCGGTCAGGGGAGGGGAGGGCTCAGAAGCCCTCGCGCTCCAGGCGCTTGCGCTCGACCTTGCGGGCGCGGCGGACAGCCTCGGCGGCCTCACGCGCGCGGCGCTCGGAGGGCTTCTCGAAATGGCGGCGGAGCTTCATCTCGCGGAAGACGCCCTCGCGCTGCAGCTTCTTCTTGAGCGCCTTCAGCGCCTGGTCGATGTTGTTGTCCCGAACGACGACTTGCACGCGGCAACGTCCTCCTTGCCTGGAGATGGTTGAGAAGATGGGTGAACGGCCGGGTGGAGCGAATCCATCCGGCGAAGGTCGGGCCGTCTAACATGCTGCGTGGCCCGGGTGGAAGCCTGAAACGGCGCGAGGCGGCCCCTGGTGACGAATCCGGAGCCCGCACCAACATGGGGGCGGGGCGCCGTTGCCCCATTATCCCTTGTTGGAGCCCGGATGGCCATCCTGAAGATTGCCCGGCTGGGGCATCCGGTGCTGTTGCGCCGCGCCGAGCCGGTGGCGGACCCGACCACGCCCGAGATGCGGCGCCTGGTGACCGACATGGCGGAGACCATGGTCGATGCCAATGGGCTCGGGCTGGCCGGGCCGCAGGTGCATGTGCCGCTGCGCGTCTTCGTCATGCGCGATGGCGGCCGGGTTTTCGCGCTGTTCAATCCGGAGATCGCGCCGCTTTCGGAGGAGCGCGAGGCGGGGTGGGAGGGGTGCCTGTCCATCCCCGGGCTGCGGGGCGAGGTGGCCCGGGCGAAGCGGATCTCCTGGAAGGGGCTGGATGCGGAGGGGCGGCCCGTATCCGGAGAGGCGGATGGCATGGCGGCACGGGTGATGCAGCATGAATTCGACCATCTGGAGGGGCTGCTCTATCCCATGCGGATGACGGACCTCTCCCGGCTGGGCTTCATCGAGGAGTTGGCGCGGTTCCAGGCGCCCAAGGCCCCGGGCGCCGGGACGGGTGTCGAAGAGGAGAGATCGTGATCGAGCGCAGCCCCGAGCGGGACGCCGCCATCCTGGCGGCGCTGCCCCATGTCCCGCATCTCGGATGGACGGAAGCGGCGCTGGAGGCCGGCCTGCGGGGCATCGGGGCGGACCCGGTGTCACATCGCTGGCTGTTTCCGCGCGGGCCGGTGGGTGCCGCGGAGGCCTGGAGCGACCTGGCGGACCGGCGGATGGAAGAGGCGGCTGCGCGGGAGAATCTGGCCTCGCTTCGGATTCCCGCCCGTATCCGGCGCCTCGTCGCCATCCGGCTGGAGCAGGCGGAGCCGCACCGGGAGGCGCTGCGCCGCGCCCTGGCGCTGCTCGCCCTTCCCTGGAATGCCGGGGCGGCGACGCGCAGCCTGGCGCGCACGGCGGATTCGATCTGGGCGGCGGCGGGGGACAGTTCGGCGGATTTCTCCTGGTATACCCGGCGTGCCTCTCTGGCCGGGGTCTATGCGGCGACAGTGGCATTCTGGTTACGGGAGCCTTGCGGGGTCGATGCGGCGCTGGAATTTCTTGACAGGCGCCTTGCCGGACTCTCACGGCTGCGCCGCCCGAAGGCGCCGGCAGTGGCCTGAGCCCGGAAGCGGCGCTTCGGCGGGGCCTGTGGGGGCGCAACCCCGGGCCCGGCCGGCGCGTTGCCATGGCATTTCCGCCACGCCCCGTAAGCTGCTGACACGGTTAGGGTCCTGCCTGCAAAAAGCCGCGTGCATCAGGGGCACCGAACCGATAGATGATCGGCCGGGGCGGAGTTGCCGTCCCCATAACGCCTCGGGAGACCCCGGTTCAGATGTCGCCGATTCGCTTCCTCGCCGCCGGCCTCGTGGCCCTTGCCGCCGCGACCCCCGCCCTGGCCCAGACCTGCGTCCAGCCCGCCGAGAAGGCCGCCTTCGATGTGCGCGCCCTGCAGAGCCAGTTGATGGTGGCCGCCCTGAGCTGCCAGCAGGACGAGCAGTACAATACCTTCGTCCGCCAGTATAACAGCGAGCTGGGTGGCGCTTACCGCGGCATCAACGCGCATTACCGGCGTACGGCGGGTGCGCGCGGCCAGTCCTCGCTGGATGGCTACATCACGCAGCTCGCCAACGCGCATTCGCAGGACGGTATCCGCCAGGGCTCGAATTTCTGCCGGAACGTCGCGCCGCTCTTCACGGCCGCGCTGGCCGCGCCGAAGAGCGTCGATGCGCTGGCGGCCCTGGCCGTGCAGAACAACCTTTCCAACCCGCATGGCCGGCCCGAGTGCAGCACGGCCACCCCGGCCGCCCGGACGGCGCCTGCGCGGTCGGAGCGTCGCGCCACGCCCATCCGCCGGGTATCCACCAAGACGCGCTGAGCGAAGGGCTTCCGAGCTTACCCGAAGGGCGCCGCAAGGCGCCCTTCGTCGTTTCGGGGCGCCGCCAGCTCAGCGCAGGCCGGCCATCTCGGTCAGCCGGGCAATGCCCCGGTCCAGGCGGCACTGTTCCCAGCGCGCGGTGCCCGGGCGGATGCCGCGGCCGCGGCAATCGGCATAGG
>DATCMG010000525.1:0-2437 GCA_036563555.1 Roseomonas sp.
GGGCTCCACGCCCAACTCCCGAAGCCGGCGCCGAATGCCCTCGGTCCGGAGGGCCGCGGCGACCTCGCCCGTGAAGCGTTCGACGACCGCATCCGGCACAGCTGCTGGCATGATAACGCCCTGCCAGGAGTAAATTTGAAGGTCGGGGAAGCCAGCGTCAGCGGCCGTCGGGATGCGCTCGTGACCCTCAATCCTGGTAGTCTGTGTTGCTGCCAGGGCGCGGATCTGTCCCGCCGCGATCTGCCCCGCGAGACTTGCTAGGTCCGTGATGGTTGCATCAGCAGTGCCGGAGACCAAGTCCGTCGTCAGCTGCGAGCCACCACGGTATGGTACGTGAATCACCCGCGTTCCCGTGACGCGTTGAAAGCGCTCGATGGCGAAATGGGCAGGTGAAGCGATGCCGGGAGACGCGAAATTCAAGGTGCCGGGTCGAGCCCTCGCCAGGGCGACCAGTTCGGCAAGGGTCTGCACCGGCAGGCCGGCGTGGACGGCCACAACATGTGGCAGGACACCCAGCCCGGCGGCATGCCGGAAATCGTTCAGGGGATCATACGGCAGGCGCGTGAATACGCCGGCGTTGAACACCAGCGTAGCGATGGTCGCCGTCATCATTGTATAGCCGTCGGGCGGCGACTGCAGCAGAACTTGGGCGCCCACGATGGTTGTCGCGCCGCTGCGGTTCTCAACGGTGATGGGCTGACCAAGGCGTGCTGTCAGGTCTCCTGCGACCAAGCGGGCAATCAGGTCTGATGCGCCGCCAGGCGGAAATGGTACGATCCACCGGAGCGGGCGGCTGGGCCATGATTGGGCACGGCCGGGTCGGGCCCCAGCAGTAACGGCGAGCGCTGCCGCCCCGAGCCCCAATGCACGTCGCCTGATCGCCATCTCGTCCGCCATGTCGAAGCTCCCTTCCTCGCCGCAGCTGGTTGGAGGCGGAGGACGCCGCGGCCGCGTCGTCCGCTTAAGCTGCGGCAGCCGTCAGCGGAGAACAGTCACTGTCCGGCTGCGGATCAGGTCGAAGTCGATCTCAGCGCCGAGACCAGGGCCCTGTGGTGCGTGAACCATGCCATCCGCATCCACCTCTATGTCGCGAACCAAGCCATATTTCTGGAACGTATCCGGCAGCATGACTTCGTGAAACTCGCAGTTTGCTATCGCCATCTCGACGTGCAAATTGGCCAGGTTTGCGTGCGAATTCGCCCCGTGATGGACCTCAAGCTTCATGCCGAACGCCTCGGCAAGGTGCGCCGCCTTGATCAGCGTCGTTAGTCCACCCTTAACCGCGACGTCCCCGCGCAGAATGTCGGTGGCCTTTGCGGTGATCCAAGCGGCGTAGGTGTCCAGCCCCGCCGTGGGATACTCAGTGGCCATCAGAGGCACGTCGAGCTTCTCGCGCAGCCGGGCGTAGTTGTAGAGGTCGTTCTCACCGAGGGGATCCTCGAACCAGCGAAAGCCCAGTTCCTCCAATGCGCGTCCGACACGCATGGCCTCATCGAAGCTGTAGCCCCACATGGAGTCGAGCATGAGGTCATAATCATCCCCCACGGCACGACGCACGGCGGTGCACACGGCGATATCGTCGCGCCAGCGTTGCGGCGGGTGGATCTTGTAGGCACGCCAGCCGGCCTGCTTGTAGCGTAGCGCCTCCTCGGCATAGGCCTCCGGGCTTGGCAGCACCACTGAGCTGGCATAGGCCGGAATTCGGTCACGGCACCCGCCCAGCAGGTGGTGAACTGGAAGGCCCGCTACCTTCCCGACAATGTCCCACAGCACCACGTCGACAGCACCGATGGCACGGGAGGTTGTCAGGCGACTGCTGCGCCACTGCCACATGGCGCGGCTTAAGCGCTCCCGCTCCAGTGGATTCTGACCGATAAGGACTGGCTTGAGGTGGCGGACCAAGCTGGGGCCATCGAGGTCAGCGGAGTGAACCGACGAACCAAGAAAGGCATGCCCTTCCACGCCGTCATCCGTCGCAATGGTGAGGAGACCAAGTTGGCTGATGCCCGACTGGCGTGAACCGTAGGAGGACGCGCCCAGGGGAGCCTTGGGTAGCGGCCAGTCGAAGAGCGTCAGGCTGACGTCCGAAATTTTCAAGGCGTGTCCCCCTGCGGTGGCCCTTTCTCCGGGCACAGGCTCCGCGCGGCCCTTGAGCCGCGTGAACCAGCCCGAGGCGAGCCACTTCGCCGCTTCCCATCAACCATCCACACTTTTGTCGGATCAGTCGAGACTTTTGTACGATTGACAACAAAACTTGCCGAGCCTCTCATCGGTTGGCCCGGCGGCCTTCGCGGCCCGTAGCGGCCGGAACAGGGAGGAGTCGACCGTGAACAAGCTCAAGCAGCGCCTGCTCAAAGGTGACGCCTGCGTGAATGGCTGGCTAACTGTTCCCTCCGGCTTTGCTGCGGAGCTCATGGCCCAGGCAGGTTGGGATAGC